>DATMFE010000038.1:0-3599 GCA_035556295.1 Ureibacillus sp. | reverse complement strand
CGCTTGTATCAAGTAGATATTGGTTTGATTGAAGGCCAAACGAATGAAAAGGAGCTTTCCGTACACGCTTTTATGCAAGATGAGCTCTTTATTGTTTCCTCCAACAATCATAAGCTCGCTTGTAAAGACGAAGTTACAGTAGCTGATCTTCAAGATCAAGCATGGATAACAAGAGAAGTTGGATCAGGGACACGTGAATATCTGAACCACGTCATTCGTTCAAATGGTTTGAAAGTTAAATCACTCCTTACAATAAGCAGCAATCAGGGAATTAAAGAAACGCTTATGAATGGCATGGGTCTCTCTCTCTTATCCCATAGTGTCATTGAAAAAGACGTACAGCATAGGAATCTCTCCATTATTCAATTGAAAAATCAATCCTTTACTAGAACGCTTTCCTATGTGTATTCTCCTATCATACAAGATAAAAAAAATGTTAGATTATTTATTAATGCTTTAAATAACAAATGGCCTTATAAAGCCCAATCAACCAATTGAACTCATTTAATAACACCTTATGAAAAGAAGCGAATGAACAGCCTGTATGCAGCGGTTCATTCGCTTCTTTTCTTTCTAAATGAAATACCCTTCATAGGCTTTTTCGTTCAAAAAATCTGTAACTCTGACCCTTGTGATTACATTCCGCCCAGTCCAGCAAACATGCCGCTGATAACCGCCATTCCAATTTGGAAAAGAAAAAACACAATCGCAACAGTCAAAGAAAGCCCCTTAGACAAACGCGCTACCTTGTTCAAACCAATTCCAGTCAAAATAAGACTCCAAATCGTAAATACTTCGATAGCTCCTAATACGTAAGACTCTGAATTAAGCAGCCCTGCCAAACTCGTTACATAAATTTCCGGATTGCCGCCTATAAGAAAACGAACAAGTCCATTCAGTAATGCACCCAGTGCCACTATAAGACAAATATATGTATTCATCGAAAAAAGCTGTTTAAACGTAACATTTGATTGAGCAATCTTCGCAATAATTAAGATAATTACACTACTAATCAATACAGAGATAATAGGCGTAAATAGTCCCATCACAATACCCACTACAATCGTAAAAATCTCCATTAATATTTGTCCTTCTGCCGGTATATCCTCACCAATAAGACTAGCCGTGTCCATCGCCATCATCGTCAAAACGGTTCCAACTGTAAAAATCGCTGTTATAATCAGCATAGCCAACCAAATTTTTGGATGTTGCCGGATTCTCTCCAATTGCTCTCCTGGGCTTCCAATCATTCCGAATAAGGATGGCTTCAACTGTGCCCCCTTATTCACATTTTCCAATCTCTCCTCCATATCAAACACTCCTTTATTAACTAGCTTCCTAAGTTTATACGAATCTAGCATAAAAAGGTTTCAATCCCTTTAATTTCAGTGCGTCAATCTTTAAAAGAAGAGGTTCACTCAAAAAAGTCCATTCATCGTGTCCTTTTAAAGTGTACCTCTTCTCTGAATTCCCTATATGAAGCTAAACCTCCATCAGTGGAATTTTTCCTTCATCCCCACTGATGGTTAATCACGTTCCACGGGCAGTTGTCTCCTAACGATCTTCTTTGTTTCCTCATAAGCTTGAGGTAGCAGGCTTACTGTCCGTTAAGTGCGGAATAAAATTACATGTAAAATACTTCAACTTCACAATGAGGACTATATTGAGTTCCCTCTTCCTTCTCTACCTTGTTTAGAGTTACGATTTGCCCCTTTCATTGGATCTTCTCCAGCAGCAAATTCAACCGTATAGTCCGCTTCCTCAATGTTTTTCTTCGGTGTTTTACTATATTTCTCTACAGCGTTTCTTTCAGCTTTTCGCTTAACCATCTAATCAATCCCCTTTCTAGATGTAATGAATACATCAATAGTTTCTCCACTCCGTCCTAGAATATTAATCATTTCTCAATTAATACAAGACGTGATATTTATTTATACATATATAGGCTTGCCATATAAAAAAACCTTCCTTGTCCAAACTCAAAGGAAGAGTAAAATGATAAAACCATCAAATATCTAAAAAGTTAAGTTCTCTAACTAACCTTTATCCATATAAAAAAATAATTGCTCCCTATTATTAGGTTTATATAAATCATTTAATAAATTATCTAATCTATGACTGAGCTCTATTGTATCAGGGTGTGTTAAGCCAAATCCTAGTCCAGTTAGTACCATATTTTTTCTTGTTACTTCAATCTCTTCTATTAGTTCTCTATTTGATAATTCCCCAATCATAGTACACCCCGCCCTTATAAATTATATAAACCATTAATTATGTAAAGTTAATCATTTTTACCATTTTTAAACATTATATACGAAAAACAAAGTGATTTGAAAGAGTTTCTATATAAATGGTAACGATAATTCTAAATATTTCGAATTTATAGATGATTTTCAGTGATAGAAAGGCTATATTCCATTTTGATTGAACGACAGCTATTCGTTAAAACCCCAATTGCACAACAAAAAAACCCTGCATATTTAACACAGGGTTTTGATCAAACTTTATTCACGCTGCAACAACTATTTATAGTGCTTCCACAGCCAAATTCTGACCAATTGACTAATCATCAGTAAAGAATGAGAAAAAACTTTACTAATGGAAATTTAGTTTATTTCTAGCAAACTACTAATTCTTTTTTCTTTTTCTCTGACAATGGGAATGACCTTTTCCCCAAATGCTCTTAGGTCTTCTTCATAGTGAAGAAACCCTGTAAGTACAATATCGACACCGATTTTTTCCAATTCAAGGATGCGGTCAGCCACTTGTTCAGCCGTTCCGATGAGTCCTGTTTTAAAACCGTCATTATATTGTATAAGATCTTCAAAAGTGGATTCTGCCCACATTCCTTTCCCTTCAGGTGAAGCTGCCCCTGCGGTTTGAACTGAGCTTCTAAACCCTTCAACTGCTTCTTTATGCGCATTTTCCACAATATCGCGTAATACTTGCCTTGCCTCTTCTTCTGTATCACGGACAATGACGAAACCATTAACCCCAAACTGGATGTCACCTTTACCGCTAGCCTTTCTCAATGCTCTTACTTCATCAATTTGCTCCTTAATTTTTTCAAGGGAGCCTCCGTTCATAAAATATACGTCAGAAACGCGTCCAGCCATTTCTTTGGCTGCTGTAGAATTCCCTCCTTGAAAGATTTTTGGAGGATTAATAGGTTTAGGCTTTAATGGCGCATCGTTTAATCGATAAAAGTCTCCTCGATAATTAGCCTTTTCTTTTGTCCACATTTCTTGAAGAACTTCGATAAATTCTTCAGAACGGCGATAGCGTTCATCGTGATCCAACCACGGTTCTCCGTACCCCTGAAATTCACCTTTAAACCAACCGCTGACAATATTAATAGAAGCACGACCGTTACTAATATGATCAATGGTTGAAATAATTTTCGCCATAACGCCTGGATGCCATAGACCCGGTAGAACAGCTGTAATAATGTTCAATTTTTTTGTTGAAGCGGCAAGTGCAGAAGCAAGCGCAGAAGCCTCTAATTGATTTTCAGCGCCGTAGCTTGCGAAAAACCTCGTTTGCAATAGTACATAATCAAAGCCAATTTCTTCAGCAATTTGAGCGTAGCGTTTATTATC
>DATMFE010000037.1:0-17113 GCA_035556295.1 Ureibacillus sp. | reverse complement strand
ATTTCTTTTTTAAAAGGTATACTATTTAGGAGGAGGGATGATGTAGTTATGTATTATAACCATAGGAAGAAAAATCAAGAGCTCTTACCTAAAGAACGAATAGAGATTTGGGAATGTGAATCAGAAGAATGTAATGGTTGGATGAGAAAAAATTTCTCTTATCAAAATCATCAAAAGTGTCCTTTGTGTGGCTATAAAATGAAATCAGGAGAACGGCTTTTAGAGGCGTCTTCTAATCCCCATCAAAAATAATTTATGACCGTCTGTTGTATAAATCTATAAAAAACTCACGGCACTATAAGATATAATATGTTTTTTGCTAGCTAGTGAAATCAAAAGTAAAAAAAAGACTCCTAGGTGGAGTCTTTTTTACTCATTTTAATTATGCTACTTTATGAACGTTAGCAGCTTGTGCTCCACGTTGGCCTTGCTCGATGTCAAACGTTACTTTTTGACCTTCTTCTAATGATTTAAAGCCTTCGCCTTGAATAGAGCTGAAATGTACGAATACATCGTCTCCGCCTTCAATTTCAATAAAACCGAAACCTTTGTCTGCATTAAACCATTTTACTGTACCTTGTTCCATAATATTGCCTCCTGGTGTGGAATACTCCACACTTGTATTACTACCCTTGTCCAACCATACTATCTTAAGATGAAAATTTCTATGGAAGAGATTTCTCTTCTCTCAATCCTACACCGAACAAAAATAATTAACCTAAGCGTAACACATAGAACCGAAGATAGCAAATACAGAAAAGCAGATAAAACTTTAAAATTTGCACCTCTGTAGATTACATACAAAATAATAAGCGTATTAAGAAACCTGCCGTTTTTGTGTATATAAAATTTTTCATAAAATTGATATCTTGGGCATAATACAGGTTAGATACGTGGTAGAGGGGGGATTGTTTGAGACTGAAGGATGGAAACTTTTATACAGATAGTAGAACCAATAAGGTATATAGATTAAATGAAGATGACAAGGGAAGCTGGTACCTGAGTACGCGTGATGATGAAGATCATCATCCAATGTCAAGAACTTCTGGACGTAACATGATGAAATTGATAAAGAGTTTTTATACCAAAGTGAACGACAGTTGAAAATTTACCACTCTGCAAAACAGCATAAAAAATATAAAGCTAGCTTAACACAGTTAGCTTTATTTCTAATTTATAGAGCTAGTTATCATAATGTTTTTTAGGGATTAAGCAACGCTACTAACAAAAAATTTTTAGCCTTGCCATTGGGAATCACCTATTATTTAATTTCGATTGCAGAAGCCTTGTTGTCCCAATCTGACGCCATATTAGCAGTTTTACCATACCAATCGGAGTGTCTAAAGGAAACTCCTTTCCCGTACCCTTGAGATGAAGTATGCTCCCACAGCGTCGTGGAATAGCTTGAAGAAGGTGATGCCGTACTTAAGGATGAAATTCTGTCATTCCAGCTCGAGGGCAAATTTTTAAACCCGTCTCTCCAATAAATATACTGTCCACCTTTATTTTTAGACTCATAGAAATCGGTACAACAGGAACCACTGCCCATCATATTGACTTTGTTTTGAAGTTTCTGTTTATCTTTTTCAATAAACGCGTTCAAAGCTTCCCTGCTCGTAAATCCATATGCCAACCAATCACCATTTTTATTCTGTTTAGGTAGAACCATGGTTACTTTTATGTCTGTGTCGGAAATGTTATTCGCTTTAGCCTGGAGATTCACATCTTTTCCATCCACAGTTAAATAGTGATACGACTTAATCGTATACTCTTTTTCAGCATACGCCGCGCCCGTAGAAACTGGTATAAATCCCATCAAAGCAAAAAGACAACATAGTGCGGAAAGACAAAGTTTTACTCGCAAATTCTTCACTCCCGTATTATTTTAATTTAGGTACTTTAGTAAGAAAAAGTAGAGTAATATTAACAGCCCCTGCGTAAAATCTTGATGGAACAGCCAATACCGGCTTGTAAACCAATGGATGAATCCACTTTTATTACTTATGTTAGTACTTTTTCTGTTTTTACAATGGGGCGCTTATACTCATCTTTCCTAATCCCTCCTAACTTTAATATGCTATATACAGAAAAAACCAAATGCATATTTCTGTATGATAAATATAATGAATATTCGAAGTATAATGAAATGCCAATACTACCAAATTTCAAGTTAATAAAATTTATTGATTTTTTTACATAATTTTCAATTTAATAATGAGATAAATATTATTTGTTAAATTTTATAATGATTTTTATTCGAAATAGAATAGTTTAGATCTTTATTTATGTAATATGAAGGCAATCTTCTTTATTTTTTATAATAAAGAAGGCTCAAAATAATCAATAAAATAACCAGACCAAAAGAACTGAATCTTTATTCAGCTTTCTTTTTAATAAGTAAATTCAATACGTTTATATAGCTAAATAACAGGGTTAGTTATTACTCCCTTTATAGAAAAACAACCTCTTTGTCGCCAATAAATATAAATGATAAAGCTTTTTATATTTCTCAGATGCTTTAACATTTACTTAAATTACTTTATTTACAAATAATAAATATTTTATCTTTCCAGCATATTAATCTATAAAACTGGACAGACTAATAGCATATTCCCCCTATTCCAATAAACTTGAAAATCCTTTGCCAATATCGGCAAAGGATTCTTTTTGTATATATAAATATTCCTTAAGGTGCAAATCCTTGAAACCTAACAGTAAGATATATACCAATAGGAAAAGAAGCCAAGTCAACGAAGAGATTAAAATGCTTCCTATGTAATAACCAGAACCTGTAAGATCATTCTTCTTTTTTTATCCTCACCTCTTGCTCATATTTCTTGTTCAATAATGGAAGGAATCTCATGTTAAAATTTATTGATTTTGAAACAGATAAAGTCCAAATCCTAAAGTATCTCTGCCCCATGTAAGATAAGTACGTTTCCATGATCTAATTTTATTTAACATACTATGATAATCAGGGTCGTTCGGGTTTTCATAACAATATTTTTCCATAGACATAGCATATAGTCCTTCATATTCGTCCCAATCATCATCACTTGCAACAACTGACCAAATCGGCACGAGCCCCATACGTTCTCCGATAAAAACATTCTCATGGTGTTTTTTTAATTCTGACTCCTCCGCTCCACCAAGTGCATCTAAATATTCCTGACTAGGTTTCTTTTTCCAATACCCTTCTCCTACTAGAATAAAGCCGCCCTTTTTGACGTTTCTTTTAAGAGCTTGTAACGTTAATTCTAGGCTCCCCAAAGCATGAGTAGAACCCACACAAATTCCTACATCAAAATGATTGACGTATTCACTTATCACTTGTTTGGCATCTTGTACAATGTACATAATTTTTTCTTCAGGGATTCTTTTTTGGGCCTGTTGCTTTGCCTCTAAAATAGAACCTTCATATGACTCTACGGCTGTTGCTTCAATGCCATACTTTTCAACTAAACGTATTAACAATTCACACTTCCCAGCCCCGATATCTAACACTTTTGCATGAGGTTCTAACTGAAGAAAATCAATAATTCTATTGATTTTAATTTCACTTATCGGGTTACTAAATAAATGTTCTCTGTGGGCAATTGATGAGTATTTATTTCTGTCCATTGATTGAACTCCCCTTTGTCCTTTTTAGATACTTATTTTTCTCATTAAGTTATTTAGGATAGAAACATTCATAGTCCCAGCCCCTTTCAGAATAAATATTTATATTTATATTTACATGTAACAATAATTAATAAGTTCTTCCATGCTTCATTTTATCGCTGATAATAATTAATTCCTTAAAAATTGGAGAAACCCTTCCCCACTGTGCCATAGTTAAATAGTCAAAATGGACAAAATATAGCTAGTTAACCTAAACACTCCTATAGAAATCAAACACAAAAAAGAACCCTTGCAGCAGTAGGGGGCCAGCTAAATAAACATAGTTGTTCATATGTGTAAGTTTTTTATAAAAAAATAAGATGTATAGATATAAAAATTTTATGTTTTAATAAAGACTGGGCAAACTCCGTCGGTGTGAATAGTGTTGATAAATACCGGCTATGTAGCTTAAATACCATTTCTATATTGTTTTTTGAAAAATCATCTATAATTGATATTGTTTTAATCTCATATTGAGATATATAATAAAAACAAGAAAAAGAAAACGCTTTCTATATTTAAATACATTGTTATTTTTCAAACTATAAGGAGGATTTAAAATGAGCCAAGTGGAAAGAAATTCTAAAGTACAGAAATTGGTTGAGTATAAAAAATTCAATGAAGAAGAAGTTTTAAAAATGACAGATCCGCAGGTTGAATATTATCACTGGCTCTATTTTGATGATTCCGCTTATGATTATATGTAACTCAACTATAAAATAAGAAAAAAGCACAAAAACGTTTATTATCAACGGGTTTGTGCTTTTTTCGTTTCTTTAATTATACGATTACTCGTTTTCAATACCATTTCCTGTGACAACAAAATGAGGGCTGTCTTCCTTTCGGTTGAAAAGTCTCCAGAACTCACTATATTCATCGTCTTCTGAAGTATCCGGAAACACCTCTAATAAATAACCTTGAGATAAAAAGATCTTTAGCCCTCCTACTTCGTCTGATTCAAATCTTTCTACAATCGTATGTTCGTTTATATCTTCTATAATCGATTTAATTCTTTCATCGAATCGATTATTTCCTTGGACATCCCATTCAAAGTGCTCATTTTCATTATCCAAGCCTGTTCTTGGATAATAGAAATCCCGTGAGCCTACTACAATTTTATTAGCTTTGGCAATACGCCAAGAACATTGAATATGTAAAGCGTATTCAGCTACCTCTTCCATTTTCCCCCTTCTGGTTACTAAAATCTTTTCTCCAAATCCAAGCCAAAACAAATTTGAGGCTCTCCCTATGTATCTTAGATTTAAGCCCACTAATTTATCTACTTTTGATTTAATTGCTTGTCTCATAATTTTCTCCTTTTATTTTCAGTTAAAGCTTTCTAGGTAAGTAGCTAAACTAAATAAATAGAATGTATTAATCTATTTTGTTTATGGCATTAAGGTTATAGCGGTCTATTTCTTTTTTATTTTTAATGACTACTAAAACACCTTTTAAAGCATTTTCCTTAATCATCTTTATTTTTTCTTTACTAGGAGCCACTGGCAGCCCTCCGGAATTAGTGGTGAATCCTAAGTCATAACTTACATTTATTTTACCAGTTCTATTTCTATTAAAATCCCCATATCCTGATCCTCTTCCTAATCCATCAAGACCTTTCTCGTCATCAAAAATATTAACTCCTATAGCATCCTTAGAGGCCTTTATTAGCTCTTTATCGGGTAAAATTTTAAAATCTAAATCGTCTTTATCAAAATCAATAAGGGTTTTATCACTATAGTGCTTAATTTTCATATCGTAGTAAAGAGCAAGAGGCACAATTTCTTTCTCTTTTCCATTCTCTTCTATTATTGTAGATCCTACCAAACCTTTGTCATTAACTACTTTTACTTTAACATTAGTAATTTTAAAAGGTTTTTTCTGATGATCTTGCTGATATTCTTTTGACACTTTTTTATTTTCTTCTATATCTGAGCTTCCTTGGTTTGAACAGGCACCGCTCACTAACAACGAAACAGCCATAATAGTTACACCAATTAATTTTTTCATTATTCTATTCTCTCCTGTCTTAAATGACCCGAGCCTTGTAGTTGTGGTAAATTTGTGAAGCTTAAATCTTTGTATAATGTAATCCTATCGCTTGCAATTGTTATTATGTTTTATTTATATTGGATACTTCTTTTTAGTATGTAATTGTACAGGCTTTAAGTTGTACAGATGCTCTTAAAGGAAATGAGTTACGTTTATCAAAATAGAAATAGAGGAAACATATTGTATCAATAAGTGTTTTTAATTTATTTTGTAATTCCGATGAGATCATCAGTACCTATTATTTCTTCTTTACTAAATGTATTAAGTAGTACATTTGCGCAATTAAAAACGAAAGGAATACAATGATGATGAATCCAAAGGTATTAATGGCCTCCTCTGCTGCATTATCACCAGTCATTAAAAGAGAACCTAATACGAAATATAGTATAATCCCTATAAAAAGGTTCAAGAAGAAAATGCTTATATATTTAGACAATAAAAAATCTCCTTTCTTTAAATATTTTTTCCGTTTATTTCCTATTAGCCTACCAAATACGTCTGTAAAAGTGTATGGTTTTTAGAAGACAAATGTCATAAGAGTTATACAAAACATTTCTAGTTTACAAATGAATAGCTAATTAAAGTATGTTATAATGGATAAATAAGGAAAAAATATTGAGCACTACTTTGAAGGAGTTATTAATGAGACGACTAAAAAGAAATTATTTTTGGGTTTTGACTATATTAATATTATCCAGTACAGTCTTCAATCTGACTTGGAGAGATAAAAGCTGGCCAGGGTATTACACTTTATCCGTATTTTTAGTTTTGGTTGTACTAAATATTATTGGGAACAGATATGGAAAGAATGAAAGTGCAAAAAAGGAATGCCACACACCATAGGTTTGCGGCATTCCTTTTTATTTTTGCAACTTCTGGTTAAAAGTTTCAGCGACAAATTCATATTCTACATCGTCTTTATGAATAAAAAATGTAGTACACCCGTCAATATCAATACATTTATTAGACTGAGCACATACTACATCTACCTCAACCAGATTAAAATGAACAGCATGAGCATCCTCACTATCTAGCCCCATTGTTAAACAATTAATACTATCGCCAAAAGACTTAAAAATAAGCTTTTTCCCTTCCAAGTTCTCTTTACTAACGCCAAATTTCTCATTATTCAATATCCCTTGCAACGATGACGCTTTGGGAAGGCATTGGATATGATGAATGCCTTTGTAGCACCTTAAAGTAAACAAAAAAGGGTGTGCTTCATCTGCCATAATCTCGACGCCATATTTAAACGAAAAAGTTTTATAAACCATTTCATAAAATAAAGGGATGACAATATCATCCCATGATTCATAAGCATGAGCATGTATGCGTATTAGATGGGGATATAAGCTGGTAATGGCACGCTGAAAATTTAATAAAACTTCCGTATCAGTAAGTTCAGATAAAGAATTATCGATTTCATGATTCTTTATCTTTCGTAGCCTATTATCAATCATCAGCTTTTCCCTCCTACTTCTAGTTAGTTAATCCTCCGATAGTACATGTACGGCATGAAGCTATTTATTATTATACTTGTCTAGGTCTTTCCATTTTGTAAACTTGGTTCTAAGATTTCTAGATATTTCTTCGTCCTTGCTTAGAAGTAAAATTAAAGATGAGTCCCAAAAAACTAATTCTATAATTGCTTTAGGGTGCTGAAGTGTTGGTGTTTCAATCCAAAAATCCGGATTACCATCAGCATAAGGCACTTCTTTAAATCCATCTAAATTTATAGTTTCTTGCTTATCAAAGGCAGAAAAAACTCCCCATATAAAATATATGTCCTCTTTATTAGCAAGCTTCGTGAGTTTTTCACCTGTAATCCAATATGTATTGCCGCTCGTTCCATTGTTGTAAATTCTGTAGTCAGTAAAGTAATCAAGATACTTATCTGGAAAAGATCCATCTAAATCAGTCAACAGCCAATTGTACTTTTCATGAAGGGTATTAAAAGAACTCAGTATTTCCTTTAAGTCATAAAAGCTCTCTAAGATCGTATTCATGCATTTTCCTCCATATTTCATTTTAACATTTCTCTTAGTAATTTTTCTGTATACAACATGCAAGATTAGTTAACATAACGCTCATTCAAACTCCTCAGGACACCAAACAGCTATGTCATCACCGGGAGCTGCAACTAAAAGCCAATCACTTCCTGCAAAAGGGTCTCCTAATTGCCAGCATTCATAGTTAGGATCATGACCGTTCACAAATAATACTCTCCCCGATTCTAGAGAAATGATAAGATGAGGCGATACGGCATCCAGCTGAACGTTTACTACTTTTTGTCTCCTGATATCCCAAATATGCTTAAAATATTGCTCTTCTGTATGGAAAGGCACTTCATCCTCTGATGATGGGTATGTATCGCGGGCTTCAGGATATACAGTCCAAGTTGTTTCGATACTCAATACAAAATCACTATCATCTTTTTTATTATAGTTAGTAAAATACAATAGAGTTACAGAGCTATTAAGCCCAAATTTCACGCCATCTATTTGACTGCCAATAAGCAAGTGCTTCAGTACTCGTTCCGCAAATTTTTTGTCCTCTATCTTCACTGTAGCTGCTCCTTTACATGTGTTTTAGATGTATGCCATATAAAAAGTTAAGCAACGTAATCCTCTTTAGATATTAAAAAACTCACTCTTACTGCTCAAATTAACACTTGGTATATTCATACTAAACATAGGCTAAATAAAAAAGCTCTTTATGAAAAAACAGTCTGTTTATTTTTGCTTTTTCCCTTCTCTTACCTCGCTGATTGTCTTTATAAATTCACGCTCAGTTACTCCTAGATAAGAGTCAGAGCGTCGAATATACACAATCCTGAGGTCTCTGTAAGGCTCAGGTATTGAAAAGAGCTGCACTAATCCTTCTTTCTCGTATCTTTCCGCCAATGACCGAGCTATAAGTGTCACACCAAGGCCAGAAACCACTGTTCCCATAATCGTTTCGAGTGTAGCAAATTCCATAATTTTCGGCGATACGATTTGTTCTTCTTTTAACCACTGCTGTAGCCTTTCTCTATATTGGCAGCCTTCATTAAATAAGATAAATGGTAAGTGTAGTAACTCTCTAACAGACTGAATCTGTTTCTTACCGTTCTCATTTGCGCTGCATACAAGTACAATTTCTTCATCAAAAGCTGGAATTTGGTCAAGCATTGACACATTTACTGGTTCCGCTACAAATGCCCCGTCTAGCTGAAACTTAAGAACTTTCTCTATTAATTGTGTACTTACTCCTGATTCTAGAGAAATATCTACATTTTTGTACTTATTATGATAGGAAGAAATAATTTCAGGAAACCCTACTACCGTTTCAACTAATCCAATACATAATGATCCAACAAGGTTATGCTCATCTTGAAATGCTTTCTGTATTTCATCCATCAGCCGCATCATTTGTTCTCCGTACGTTAAAAGTTTTCGGCCTTCTACATTTAATGTCATTCCACGTCTGTAACGATGAAACAATGGGTGTCCAATTTTTCGTTCAAGAGATCGAATACGTGCTGTTACATTTGGTTGGACATAACCTAGCTTATCAGCAGCAAGACTTACACTGCCGTATTCTGCCACAGCCATAAATATACGTATATCTTCTACTTCCATAAACATCTTCCTTTCCACTTACATTCATTCATTTAGGTATTAATGATAATGATAGCTACAATCATTTATCATTATTTTACAAGATATCAATCCCTAGATAAAATAATGACATTCGAGCACTACTACAACTTGCTAGTAGAAATTACGTAAAGTTCTTAAAATGAGGCTACTGAAAGGAGGAAATCCGATTGTTTTATTTATTATTGTCTTTTGCCATTATCTTAGAGGTAATTGCAGTATTTTTTCTTAATCTTACAAATGGATTCACAAACTTTGTTCCGACTGTTTTTGCCATACTATTTTATTGTTCTTCGATTGCTGCTTATATGCTCCTTAACGCTAAAGGTGAAGTAGGAGTAGCAAGCGCGTTGTATGCAGGAGGAGCAACCGTACTTGTGGTTGTCACAGGTATTGTTTTTTTTGATGAAACTATTTCCTTATCTAAAATCTTAGGAGTTTCTCTTATTATAATCGGTGTAGTTTCTCTTAATATTAAAGGAAGCTCTAAAGAAAGGATGACGGCGTAATGGGATACGTATTCTTAACGATTGGCTTAGTTTTAGGCATTGCAGGACAAATGTGTGTAAAACTATCTAAAGGCTTTAGACAAACTGTTCCTACAATAGGTGCATTCTTATTGTTCATTGCTTGTATTTATTTCATTTCTCTAACAACACACTATTTCGAAATGGGTATTGTTTTTGCTATATGGGCAGGGCTAACGATTGCTAGTACAACGCTGTTAGGCATTTATATATTTAAAGAATCAAAAAACAAAAGAAAGATTATCTCCGTTACTCTTATTATTACAGGGGTTATTATACTAAAGGCTTTTTAACACACAAAGATGTTTAAGCGAAGATCTCGTATTCTTATATTGGGCATTTACTATTCAACTAGTATTTAGTAAGGGTTTTCATATTTCCGAAATCGCGGAAGTACATATATTAAACTGATTTGTGTTAGACTGTTAAAAGCGTATGACTTTGAAGAAGAAAGGCTGAAAAACATGACACAAACAAATACAGCATTTCGTGATGCACTTATCAAATCACTCAGAGGTGAAAGAGGTCATCTTCCAACAATTAATGCAATAACCGATATTAATATGGAACTTGCTTCACATAAACAAAAGGAATTACCTTACTCTATTTATCAATTAGTGAAGCATATGAGCTATTGGCAAGACTTTTTACTTGCTCTTGCTAAAGGAGAAAACCCTGAGAGACCGAAAAGTGTAAGTGAAAGCTGGCCCGAACATCCAGCCCCATCTGATGAGGAAGAATGGAAAAAGACGATCCAGCATTTTTGTGATGGAATTGACGAAGCTTGTCACTTAGCTGAGATATTATCAATCGAAGAACCTCTGGATGCTTGGCCAAGTGAAACCCCAGGGGGATTACTGCGTAATATTGCTTCTCACAACAGCTATCATCTAGGTGAAATTGTCATTATGAGAAGATTAAACGGAGTATGGCCACCGCCAACGGGAGGCTTTCCTGCTTAGATTGAGACATAATCAGATGCAGAAATAAAGCTCTAAAAAGCGTCCATTAAACACTTTTAGAGCTTTATTTTAGTTGTGTGCTCTTATCTTTATGAATAATGTGTGGGATGAAACAAGTCTTCCTCTGCATTTCTGACAATCGAAAAGTGTTCAACGTTGTAATGACCAAGTAAAGTTTCATTATAATACTTTATGATTTGTTCAGCACTTAAACCATTACTGTCCGTTGTTGAATGTCCATCACCCACTAATGTCACATCCCTCCCATTGATTGTAGCTGTTCTGACTGCAATATCTATACAGTGTTGTGTCTAAATTTATGAGAAATTTAATGAGCAACTTAACGAATGTTCTTTGCCCCTTGGTCTTTTAACTAGTTCTCCTCCACAGTTAGGACAAATATACATCGCACTTTCACTACATTTATCACAGAATGTACATTCATGAGTACAGATATAAGCGACAGAGCTATTATGGAGTTTCTTATTGCACTTTTCGCATGTATTTCTCATTTCTAAAGCCATTAAATCCCTCCTTTTGATATAATTAAATTGTATTGTATAAATTTCTATTTTCACATATCTATTTTATTGTATTACTAATTAATAGCTTTAATATTGACGGAAAATTCATTATTTTAACTTATAATTTAAAGCGGGGTATGTTTTATGGATGAAATTGATCAAAATATATTACTATATCTACAAGAGAATGCTCGTTTGTCTTTTACACAGTTGGGAAAGCTGGTTGGTTTATCTACCCCTGCTGTTAATGAAAGAGTAAAAAAACTTGAAGAAAAAAACATAATAGATGGATATAGAGCAATAATTAACCCTGAAAATTTCAACAAACCTGTAACTGCTTTTATTTTATATAGCAATACAAAATGTAAGCAATTCGTAGAATACTGTAAAGAACACCCTGAAGTTATCGAATGTCATCGTTTGGCAGGCCAATACAACTATCTAGTAAAAATTTTAACTAATTCTGTTCAATCTCTTGAAACATTTATTGATGAATCTATGGCTTTTGGAGAGCCGTCTACATTGATTAAGCTTTCCTCACCAGTTGTCTATAAAGCAATAAAATAGACTAATAATCTACCTCCATTATTCTTTTTTCATTTTGGTTACTTTCTGTCTTTCATTTCTTACTTAGGATAAAGTTTAAATGGCTAATAAATGTTAATAAACCATAGATATATTACGTAATTCTCCCGCCCTTTTAACTGACCAGCTAGCAGGACTAGAAGTGCATAGAATTTACAATTGCAGTTACCATATTGTCTATTCTCGGCAGGTATTTTTCTATACGAGCATATGTTACAATAGAGAAAGGACATAAAATTTAAATTATATGGTCTCTTTGTACCCTAAGTTTCCTTATAATGGAAAGAGGTACTTTTATGAATATATTTGAAATAAAAAAAACGCTTAATACTCTTGTTCAATATGAGGATAGCGCTATTACTCATACCATTCCTGAAGTACTAGAATTGTCGTATTGTAAAACATCTAAGATTTTTCAAATCACTACACTTACGGATCAAAAAACCTTACATTATAACGATTATGATATAGATAACGCTTCTGAAGCTTTATATAAGATCTTAAACTGAAGAAAGCAATTCAATGATTTTTCTCTCTTTTATTTAACAAACGTGCGACCGCACAATATGTGTTATTTTAAACAAAAGAAACTCCTGGCATATGTCCAGGAGTTTCTTTTGTTTTTCTATAAATCTAATTTTAAAAAACCACTCAGACATAGTTAAAACAGCAAGTAATCGTAAAGATGCCGCCATTATTCCTTTGATTAGAAAATTCCTATAAAAAGTATAATTTAAAGATTTATATAATATGTATCTTTAAAAACGTAAAAATTGCTTTAGGTATTTTCATTTTATAGGTTATTTATTAGAAGTAATTCCTAAAAAATGAAGTGCATTTTTTACAGTAGCCATTGTCGGAGTAGAAGCTAAGTTAATACCTAGCTGTACAGCAGCGCGAGATAATTCTGGTCTTAATCCTGTTAAGATACATTGCACTCCAAGTAGTGACATAACGCTATTAATTTTAAAAAGATGCTCCGCTACAATTGAATCCAATGTATAAATACCTGAAAAATCTATAATTAAACAATTTATATTTTGCGTCTGCACTTTTACTGGAACGGCCATTAAAAGTTGGTTTGCTCTTTCCTCATCTATGGATCCTACTAAGGGAAGTACAGCGATCCCCTCTAAAAGAGGAACAAGGGTTGTAGACAGTTCATTTATTTGCTTTATTATTTCTTTTTGTCTTGTTTCACTCTCTTTTTTTACCGTAATATCTCTCACATAGGTTTGAATTACTTTTTTATCTCCCAACAGCAAGGGATGACAATATAATTCAACATTAACAGTTGTCCCGTCCATTCTAAATATGGTTTCCTCAATGAGCTCTGCTGGGCGCTCATAGGCAGATTGGATTCTTTTCCTTATTGCTGCTTTAGATGTTTCCTGAAAGATATCTAAAGGACTTGCACCTATGATATCTTCCCTTTCTCCTCTAAAAAAATGTTCAGCTGCGTGGTTAACATATATAATCTTATGATTCGAATGAATAATGAGTGGATCTAACGCATATTCAATGACTTGCTGATAATCAATACCCGAAATGTTTTCATTCATAATTTTCACTCCTTAATATGAAGGTTAGACTACTATTTCAAATTTATCAAGGATTCAATTGCTTGTTTAAGATCTTAAAAAACCATAATAAAAATAAAAATGGCCCTTGGAAATGAATTCAAGGGCCCTCTCTGCATTTATTTAAATCATAGTGTAAGGTTGTATCAGGAACTGTAGGATTAAGATAATTTATTTTCACTTTATACTGCAATTCTTTTTAATAATGAAATAGATGAATTCTTCTTTTAGATTATTTACAGGGTTTTGTCCTTTCCTTTCTTCCCCTTTAGCCTATTCTCATTTGAATGAATCGTGTGATCTCTATTTCTTTTCCTTCTACTAAGAAAATAGATAATAAAACCTACTAAAACTAATAAAGTAATTAGAAGGATACTTGTAGGAAAGTATAACGTCCCTATGTGGATGCCAAAAAATTGAATCATTATCCTTTCACCTCCATATGAGATTAGTAAACGATCTCTAGTAATATACTTTTAGTTCAGTATCTTTCCGATTCATAAAACATTCGTACAAAAGAACAAATATTATATATAAAGCAGCATGCTAGTAAGATTTACTAATACTTCTCGATTACTTAGTTTCTTCGAACGTTATTGCAAGGAAAAACCATTACACACCTTTTTTTGCAATGATTATTATGCGTTCTTGTTTCATTTCTCCGACACATTGTTTAGCTTCTTCTTGGGTTAAACCTAACGAGGCCATTTTAGAATGAAGTTCATCTTCACGAGAAAATAACTTATTAACTGCAGATTCAAAAACTCTTTGTTCAGAAGCTCGATATTCTTTTGTATTTGTTGTATTTGTTAAATATTCCGAGCGCTCTTTATTATAAGTCAATAAATAAATTTCACTTTTACTAAACCCGTTAGCAAAAAACTCTTCAACAAACTTATTTGCCTGACCACTATTTTCTGCTACTTTAATTTCCTTCACTATTTTCTCCTCCTCTATCCCCATAGAATATGTCGTTCTACTAATAGGTGTATCCTTCAGCAGCCAATTAAAACCAATTTATTCGGATATGGGATAAAAGACTATAAGATATCGTCTAAATATTGTATAAAATGGGGTAAATTATCTACTGCTAAGTGAATAAAATATAGACTTCTTTTCCTCTGTAGAAATATCGAAAAAAAACTTTTTATGTAACCTAAAAATTCCCTCTCTATTGTCAGAGGGGAAATTTTAGTTAACCTTTCGCTAAATCTCACGCTTTATCTGCCTTTTCTAAATCGTCAGTTACTTGTTCTTCTATATCATAGGCATGATACATTTCATTATCAATCATATATTGGGCAATCTTTTCATGAAGCTCGATAGCTTTTATCCCTTTAAACCATTCTCTCTACTGAAAGGAAGAAGGCTAAATCGTTAATGATTTGGTCTTCCTTAAGGAACAAAAAGAACAAATAAGATAACCACATAGCTTCAATTAAAAAGTACGTTAATCCTGCTTGAATTAACGTACTTGATAGCTACGCATGAATCAACAAAACTCACTTTTTCTATAGAATCTAAACATGCTTTTAAATGTTAAAAGTAAGGCTCCGTTTGGATGAAAAGAGTAAAGATAATGGATAAATTTAGAGAGCGTATTTTCTATCGTATTTTCTATAAGGTAATAAAAAGTGATAATGTCTAGCAGAAGTCTAATTTACGGTTGCGTATGGCACACTTGATTACCTTTTAAACCGATGCCTTTTCTGATGACTTATTGCCCGGTGCAAACCAACCCAACAGAGCGATACCAACTAATACTCCATAGAAAATCAGGGTCCAAGTGGTGCTATGAGGAAAATGAGGATCTAACACACCAATATCTTTATGCGCAAAAGTAATAACCGCAAGTTTCACACCGACCCATGCAACAATGGCATATGCTGTCGTTTCCAAGGCAGGTCGCTTTTCAAGAAGTTTTACAAACCATGTTGCTGCAAACTTGATTAAGATAAGACCTGCAATCCCTCCAAGAACTACAACTGCAAACTGCCCTCCGTCCATACCGCCGATTTCTCCAAACTGTGAATCCGGAAGCCCAAGAGCTATAGCGACCGCAGCTAAAATAGAATCAATGGCAAAAGCAAGGTCAGCTAACGCAATTTTCCCTACTGTCGGCCAGAACCCCTTTCCTGCAGACTCCTTCTCATCATCATTATGAATATTCTCATTATGCTTCCCAAACCGAGCTTGAATAATATGCTTCAAACCTAAATAAAGAAGATAAACTGCTCCTACGGCTTGTATCCACCAGACGTTGGCGATAAATGAAATAGCAAAAAGAGCTGCAAATCGAAAAATGAATGCCATAAGAATTCCGTAATTAATCGCTCTTTTTTTCTGATCCTCGGGTAAATGCTTGGCTATAACTGCCAGTACAAGAGCGTTGTCAGCTGATAATAATCCTTCTAATCCAATTAGAATCAATAATGCCCATACGTATTCGAGCCAAATAGATTCCATCCGCTTCTCCCCTTTCCAAAATGTAAGCTGCTATGCTAAAGGTTTTGTTTACAATAGAATAACCATATATTCTAAAGGCAACCCCAAAAGATAGGATTTTCATTATTTTAACACTAACCTTCTATCAAATACTGCTTTAAATACAAATAAAAACCAAATTATTAAAATTTTACGTTTTTTTATTATATAATTTCGCTTTCTCACATGATTAATGAAAAGAACGGCTAAAAAATATTCATCAATATTTTTTAGCCGTTCTTTATTTCTTCTTTGTACCGTGCAATAAAAAAGGTCAATTAGGACTAATCCCTACCCAAAAAAGATCTACTAGAGCCTGAGCCGTTTTTTCAGGGCCTCCTAATTCAGTTATTAATTCTTTTTTATTCCGAATCATTGTGACCATAGAAAATGTATGCGCAAGCAAGCGAGGGCTTGTTACGACAATTTCACCTTTGTTTGCTGCTTGTTTGAATACGTTCTCCAATGCCTGATGTATCGCTTTCTCTGCTTCACGAATTTCATGAATATGATCTTCTGTAAGTGAAGAAGTCGCTTCTTGTAATAATGTTTCAAAGTCAATATGCGGCCGCTTTAAATGATCCAATGTTACCTCATATAATCTGTGTTTTAACCCATTGGAATTTTGTAATAATTTCTCCGTTTGTTTTGTAATGCGTTGGAACATGCTTGATACCGAAACGGTAAATAAAGTTGCCTTATTTTTAAAGTAGTAGTAAACGCTGGCCTTAGTAACATCGCTAGCCTCAGCCACTTGCTCCATTGAAACTTTTTCGTACCCATATGCCATAAATAAATGAGCAGCTGTTTTTAAAATTTGCTCTCTTGTTATATTATTTTCAGTTGTTATTTTAGGTCTGCCAGGCTTTTTTTTCGGTGTCTGATTCGTATTCATAAGGGCCCTCCTTCTAGTTCAAGAAATTGGCACATTTAAACTAGTTGATTAATTAACCTTCTGGTATATATAATTATTGAAGGTTCTATATATATATTGTAATAGAAACAAACAGATTTGGAAATGAGGGAGAATTAATGAAAGAATCACCTTTAGCAACATTCAGTCGATTGATGACTGGAAAAGTGAGTCGTTGGGTTGTTATTGCC
>DATMFE010000036.1:0-14564 GCA_035556295.1 Ureibacillus sp. | reverse complement strand
TTGCCGTTTGTTATAGAAAGTAGGTGATACGGTGCCTGAAAGTTACCCGTTTCCCATGTATTCAGGTTTGTTGGAGCCAGAACATTATAAAAAGATAGGATCTGCTATTTGGCTTTTCTTATGGTGCGTCAGTTCAACGACTAAAGAAGTCGAGAGAGACGGAGTGAACTGGGGCATCGTATTAGGCAATAAACCCTTGAAAATCAAAGAAGATATTGCTCCATTATTCGATGTAAGTGAAAAAACGATAAGTCGTTGGATTAAAGATTTAGAAAATAACGGGTACATCAAGACAACAAGAGCGCCACATGGGTTAATTTTTTCCGTTAAAAAGTCTAAAAAATTCATTAAGAGAACAGACAAAAATGTCTCTTCACAAGATAGTGATAAGACAAAAATGTCCATTCTCTTAGAGAGTGATCAGACAGATTTGTCCGAGAGAACAGACAAAAATGTCCGATGTAATAAAGATATTACAGAGATAAACAAAAATACTACTACTAAAGAAAATGATCCTATTGATTTAATAGCTGAAAAATATATTGATTTACGAACCATGCAAGAAGGCAAAGCTGTGTACCCTACTACAAAGGACTATGAAGCAATCGCCCAGATTATCGCCCGTGCGGTGCCGCCCGTACAAATAATCAAATTGCTAGAACAGTGCTTTGAGGAATATAACAAACGAAATCCGAATGGTAGCATTAAGGCCTTTAGTTATTGCGAAAAGTATATCCTTGATCACCATGCAGCTTTGCAGGCTAAGGAAGATGCTAAAAAACTAGCGAAAAGGAAGGGGCGAGTACAAAGTGTTAAGAAAAATGAGCCAGCTAACAACTTACTCGACAAATACGACTTCGGTACCCGTTTCGGATAAGCGTTGTGAAAATAAAATCGATGGCTATTATTGTAACCGAAAAATGTTTATCGATGAACACGGAAAACCGTTCTGCTGGTACTGTAAAGAGATTTCTGTTCAAGATCAACAACTTGCTAATGAAACGAAATTCAATCACAAGAAGAAGCAAATTCAAAGCTTGTATGAATCTTTTTCAGAGAACAGCTTAATCAACGAAAAGCTCAAGAAGGCTACGTTTACTAACTATATACCTCCTAATCAAGAATTGAGGGCAGCTAAGGATAGATACATAGACTTTGTGAGGGAATACGATGCAGATAATCCAATTAGCCTGTTGGTTATCGGTAATTACGGTACAGGTAAGAGCCATTTAGCTGTTGCAGCTACGAAAGAATTTATGAAGATGGGCAAAACAGCTTTATTCATTCAGGTCAACAAGTTGCTCACTAAAATTAAGTCTACTTGGAATAAGAATAGTGAACTTACTGAAGGCAAGCTGCTGGATATTATATCGTCTGTAGATTTACTAGTCATTGATGATTTTGGGGCTGAGTTTACGGAAAAGGATAAGTCAGAAGTTACTTGGAAAGTCACGAAAATGAATGAAATTATAGATTCTAGAGCTGGTAGAGCTACTATTTTCACCACTAATTTTACTATCGGTGAATTATCTAGTATGTACGGCGAGCGTGATTTTTCTCGAATGGTCCAGGATGCGGAATTCGTTGAAATGTACGGTGAGAATTATAGATTGCGGAATTTTTCAAAAGGGAAGGTGGAGCAAGATGTATAGAAAAATGATGGGTTTCAATGGTAATCCACTGTGTGTGATTTATTGGAACCTCAACGGTATAGCTCAATCTAAAACGGTTTGCTATACAGAGGACGATAAGAAATGGGCGTTGGATCGTTTTGATACAGTTGGTGACTTTTATAACAGCTATGACAAGGCTGTTATTGATTACGGTGACGAAGTAGTTGAGCACAGTCATCTGAAAGAGATGTCAGCTTAATGTTTGAGTATATCTGCAAGGATTGTGAAGTATCAGAAATACAGTGCAAGGTAATTCCTAAGAAGGAGTGTCCGTGCTGCAAGGTGATGATGGGAGTCATTGAGTGGGAGGGAACGGAATAATGGCTGCGAAATACGGCAACAAGAAGGTCATTAGGGATGGCCATAAGTTTGATTCCATTGCTGAGAGCAAATATTATGAGCAGCTGAAATGGTTGCTTCAGGCTAAACAGATTAAAAGCTTTAAATTGCAACCACGATATTTGCTCCAAGATTCATTTAAAAAGAACGGTGTAACGTTTCGGAAGATTGAGTATGTAGCAGATTTTGAAGTTCATAGATTGGACGGATCCATTGAAGTAATTGACATAAAGGGAGCTCCACCAACAGCAGAGTTTAAGCTGAAACATAAGCTTTTCGAACATAAATACTTACAGAGTCTTAAAGTCATTTTCTATAAGCCCGAATATGGCGGTTTTATAACGTGGGAAAGGTTAAAAGAAATTGAAAAGAAGGTGAAGCCAAGTGCGAAAAAGAAACCTCGTGTGGGTGCTTCTGTATCGAAAAGAGGGAGAGCAAGACGTGTATCTTTATGATCAATTACGCAAGAAGCAGCTAGCTAGCATGTTGAAGCATGGATGGGAGATTTGTGAGTAGGGGGTATTTAAAATATGCAGGGTGTTTGTATTAACCCCGGGCCAACGGTAACGCTCCAGGAGGGGGAAACGTATTTTTTATTTGATCATGGACTGAACAATTATTTAGTAAGTCGGTTTAATAATCCCAACGCGCATTTTGGGAGTTATGAGAAAAAGTTTTTTGAAGTGATTCAAGAGGAGCAGCTGGAGCCCTCGCAAGCGGAGCCAGCGAACTTATGGCCATTAAAGCGTCGTTATATAGCGGAGATTAGCTCTAAAAGAGATGCGTACAGGTTAGGGGAGCGGTTTATTATAGGGTCGGCAAAGAACGAGCCGTATTTCAACGTCTATTTACTGGATAACCCGGAGCGCGGGCCGATTGGATCATACATTCATAATTTTTTTAACATATTAGAGCCATACGAGGAACCGGATATAACACCAGTTCCCAAATCACTAGAAGTGTCCCAGGAGAAGCCAATAGCAAAGCAGAAGTCGAAAAAAACGGTCGAATTTGAGCAACTTTCTATTTTTGAGTTTATTGGTTGATAGATTAAGAAAAACGATATTAAACGGAAATAAGCAGTGGACAAATAATGGGAGGGAGCATAATAAAATAATATTTTTGCTGCCGAAATTAATTTTTGTTTTTTTTGAAATCAGGATAAAACAGAATTCCCAATATTAAAAGGGGAGTAATAAAGATGTTGAAAAGAACAAAAGGAGTAGTGTTAATGATGTGGTCATAAATCCATTCGTACACTGGAATCACCTCGATGTTTGCTAATTAATATGTACAAAACAAAAAAAGATGATACGGAATGGACACAAACTGTGTATCAAGATATAAAAACAATCAGGATTAACCCGATTGTTTCTCTGCTGATTTTCTAATTAATGTTATCAAAAATCTAACAATTAAAAATGTGGAAGCTATTGAAATAAAACTATGTATTCCAGTCCAAGATTTTTTATAGGTAATTAATTTTGTGTTTTTCTCAAGCCAAAGTTCAGCTACTACAGTTGGAAAAGTAAACATGAAACACTTAGTGAGTATTCCTAAGATATTTGATTTTTTGGTTACTTGATTGAAATAAATACACATTACAGGAAAAATTAGATAACTAAACAAAATGCTTATGTCAAAGCTCTTAAATAATCTTACTGGGTACTTTAAATAACCTTTTTTGACCAAAATGTTATCTAAAATTGAAGCGATGTAACCTTTTAATAAGAAAATAAGTAACCAATCTTTTAATGGGGGTCTTCTAATTAAATAAAAAAAAGAAACGATTCCTATGAAAAATGATAATCTTATTGTATTTTTTTCAAACTGATTAGCCATACGTCTCCTCCGTTGGAAGTTTCCATTAGTTTAACCAAAAAAAGATGAAAAACAATTTTTTCTTTCTTTTTACTTATTGCACAGTACGAAGATAAAACGCTACTGAACGTGGTAGCGTTTCTGGCGAATGTAAAAAAGGAATTATTATAAAAAAACCACCTCATTAGCGAATGCTTTTAGAGGTGGCGAGCAGATTAAGTTGCTATATCAGTTGTGGCGCCAGGAGCATAATTTGTTACTACTAAAACAACCGGTGAGTTTGCTTCGACTGTAGATCCAAGAGGAACAGTGATTACTAGTTGTCCTGTTCCAGCACCACCTGGAGTATAGGTTAGTAAACTCTCCATTTGTAAAACTCCATTTATATAAACATTGAAGTAACTATTATCGGTGGCTAATGCAGGTAAAGTGGTAGCATCTGCACCTGTATCTGTCCAGAAATCTTCAACAGGAATTGTGATTGTACCAGCACCTACAACCTGTGCCGCAACCTCATTAAAGAAACGTTCTACTGTCGGGTCTACAATGACTGTAGTAGTTCCTGTAATAGCAAGTTTCATGATTTTCAGTGGCAATTTATTTAACCTCCTTAAGGGATTCTCTATATATCATATAGTGATGTATGGAGAATGATTGGACTGTTAAAGTGTTTTTGAAAAATGATAAATCACTGCATAAAGGCTTTGATTATATATTGATATATAGAGGCTTTAGCGAGGAAGTGGGAGAAATGTCAAAAAAAAACTCAAAAGTATACTTAAATTTACCAAGTATACCCAAGCAGGAAAAACGTTTTATTTCCCCAAGAAAAGTATTGATATATGAATTTTATGCAATTTCTGACGGGTGTAGTCTAGTCTATAAAAACAAGGATGGACTTTGTGAAGTTGCAAAACAAGAAATTCTTGACCCAAAGGAAATATCATACATGAATCTTTTTATTAACGGTGTTCTACAGCCATATGAAAATTACATTGTGAAAAAAGGGGAAATTCGGTTAAAAACAGTTGATGTACCAATTAAAGGTGCGCCAATTATTTTACAAATGGTGAAAGTATTATGAAAAGCTTGTTTAAATGAGAGGAAGTTTTGAAGGTAAATTTGTTAATTGAAAATTTGACCTGAATATTTCAAAAAAGCATGTACAGGTAGAGAAGTTACTATATCATCGACCATGCCCAACAAGAAAACTATGTGGTAACGGCCATTGTTTAATATGGATTTCGTAGAAGATATAAAAGGAGCAAGGCCAGCTGGGTGTTACTCTCGATGATTAAACGCCTTACTCTTATTTACGGTATGCCTTCCAGAGGGGATTGATACACGTCAAGGTAGCGTTTCAGATACAAACTGTGCAACAAAAGAGAATAAACTGTTGAATCGTTAGAGTCTTTATCAATTCAACAATTTAAAATTTTCTTTTAAGAATGTTATATAATTATGATTTTTTATGTTCTTTATTCACAATGTATCTCGGTTTCCTTGATACTGCGATTAACGAAATAATAAAGCTAATCCCTAAGAATGATGATAATGTCCACGCAAATAGTTCGATGGATGCCATAGTTTATCCCTCCCTATTTTGTGTATTTTTTTAAGATATTCCATCAAGCTTGTCTTTTTGCTAACAAATTTATAAATGCAAATAAACGGAAGTTCATACACAAAATAAAAAGAAGCATTTGGCATCGCCTTCGCCAAATACACTGATAGCCACTCTTGCTATCCAACCTAATATAGAATTACATCCTGTGTGTAATAATATTTCTCACACCTCTTTAAAACGAAACCGGAAATGTATGTAATTTAAGTGGTGTCACAGTACTTAGATTAAGTGAGGGAGCAAGGCAGGCTGGTGTTAGTTCAGTCAATGACTAAACGCCTTGTCCCATATTATTTTATTTCCTCTAATGGGGTTCGCTATACGTTAAGGGGGGGGTAATGTCGTATTACGAAGAAAAAGTGAAATAAGAAAGGTTTTTATGATGTCAAAAATAACGGAGATATATGCACAGTATACAGCAGGGAAAAAGTTTAAAACTGTTTCAGAATTAGTTGAAGAATCATTACACATTAAGAACCCATCCGATTTAGTGGGTAGTAATAAGACAATGCAAGAATTGGCTAAAAAACACTCTAAATACTTTAAATGATTTTAACACACAGCTCGAAGAAACCCGAAAGAAGCAAGGCTCAATGGTGGTTAATTCAATCACTAAATAATTAGTTAAAAGGCGTAATGCTCAATTCAGAAAATAATAAATCATTTTGATTTAATTTTCTGATATTTGTTCAATAAAATATCTAACTCTTGACTGTACTTAATCGTATCAGGATGCGCAAGTCCTTTTGATATGCCAATAGTAATCATATGATCTCTCAAATAACAAATGGACGTTTCCAAATGTTTAAGAGATAAAGTTTTTGTATTCATGACTTAGCTCCTGTTAATTTGTAATTAAAAACCAAATAAAAAACAAGCATTTAACATTATAAACTAATTATTACAAAAATGTAATGAGACGATGAAATTTTTTTAGGAGGTTCAAGCCTATAAAACCGGCTGTCAAACTAGCAAAATTCAATGTGGCCTTATATCCACTGAATTTTATTAATAAGAAGGAGGTTTAAAACAAATGATTGGTGAAGTTCGTGAATGGAAAGAAATCAAAGGATATGAAGGCTTGTATGAAGTTTCAAACTATGGCCAGGTCAGAAGTTTAGACAAGGTTGATTGTTTAGGTCGTGAGCGTAAAGGGCGAGTTTTGAAACAACAGAAAAACAAAAGGGGTTATTTAAATATCGGCTTAACAAAGAACAAAACTCGAAAACTGTGTTATGTTCATAGGCTCGTTGCTCAAGCATTTGTTCTGAATCCTGAAAATAAAGCTGAAGTGAACCACATTGACGGTGACAAGGAGAATAATTTAGCAGAAAATCTCGAATGGGTAACATCTTCAGAAAACAATCAACACGCTTATAATACAGGGTTGAATCAAGCATTAAACCGAGCAAAAGGAGAGAAACACGGGGAGTCAAAACTAACCGAAAAACAGGTTGTTGAAATCTATGTTAGAGTCCACAATGGCGAATCTGGACGAAAATTGGCAAGTGAGTTCAACGTTACGCATTATACTATTTCAGACATAAAACGCGGCAAACGTTGGAGTTGGCTTACAAATATGATAGCAATTTAGGAGGGGATTTAATGAGTTCACACGGAGAGGTTAAGACATGGTTTATGACACCTGAAGAATTAAGGGAATATGTAGAGAAGAATCCTATTAGACCGACGAAACGAGCTAACAAGAATACGAGAATGGATTATAAATGGAGACCCGAAAAAGCTGTTGCTGCAAGAAAGAAGAAGGGGCTTATATAAATAAAAATTCCCCGTCTGCCAACGGGGAACGACTAGAGATTTCTCTCTTTATTCACATACTTAATTTTACCACACAAGGAGGAATCTTTTCATGAGATTACAAAATATTGATATAGATCCTAGTACGATGAATCTTGAGGTTAACATAATGGAAATACCCAGTACCTGTGTAATTGTTATTTGTGATGGGAAAGCAAAACTAAGAGAACTCCCTTCACATGGAGAGTACAAAATTATTACGCATCAAGGAAAAGTAAAAAGAATGAGGAAAGAAGAGGGGGAAGAATTTTAAAATAAAAACACAAATGGTTTACTTTTTTAAGAATTATGTAGTATTGTTATATTAAATAATTCTGGAAAAGTGAGGCGTTGCTCATGAAAATTAGTTTAGGTATTAATCAAGAAGTAATTGGAGAACTGGTTAAAGCTTTTAGTGATTCTACAACACAAACATTAAATGAAGTAATACAAGAACAAGGTTGGGAAACTGGTAATTTTAAAAACGGTGCGAACTGGGATACTCGATTTAAACGTTTGAAAAAAGTAGCGCTACAAAATAATTTGGTGGTTCTTACTAGAAAAAGAGGGATTTGGACTTTTATTGTTTTATTAAATATACAAACAGGTGTCATGTATGTTTTTTCAAAGGAAAAAAATATTGAAATTGTAAAAAGAAATTTTGGAAAGAAGAAAATCCACTATTTTCATGCATTTCTTTCATTGAACTCGGGGCCTGTAGAACTAGATAATCAACAACTGGAGTTTTTTCCAAAGGTAACTGATGACTATGATGCAAGAAGAATCTTCGAAGTTCAAAAAATATTAGGAGAGGAATATCCTTTGGTCAAACAAGTTGTTTTTGTTGTTGCTAAAGAAGAGGGAAGAAAAATAATTGGAGTAGAAGCTCAATTATATAATCGGTATTTTGGATTGTTAGATTCCGAGGACTGGACTTCTAGTATGTCAGTGGATCAATACGATGATTTATTAGAACCGGCTGAACAAACGTTTGACGAAGATGATATTTCTGATATTATTCCTAAAGTGAAGCAAACTGTCAAAGACCGCAAAAATCATTTCGATAAAAAAATTGCGCAAAAGAAAAAAGAGACGGAACAAAGTAAAGAGGAAGAAAGTTAATGAACAGTCCTCAGTCTGTAGGGAGGAATGAGTGTGTTAGAACGTCAGTTTAACGGTGCGAGGTTAAGAGAAGGAAGAATATATCGAGGCTATACAATAACGGATCTTGCAAATGAATTAGGTGTTAGTAAGCAAATGATTTCAAAGTATGAAAATAATAAAGCTAATCCTACATTTGAAGCATTATTAGCGATAACCCATATATTAAAATTTCCAAAAGAGTATTTCTATGAAAAATCCGTTGAAGTAAAAACTGGCAATACGTATTTTCGGTCATTATTATCTACAGGAAAAAAGGAAAGGGAAATGCAGTATGATCGCGTAAAATACTTAACGATTATACGGTCATTGTTAGAAGAGTATGTAGACTTTCCAGAATTAGATGTACCAGATTTTTCAGAAGATGATATAGAAAATATTGAACAGGCAGCTAATCAGTTAAGGCAAGTATGGGGGCTTAGTGATGCGCCTATCAAAAATATTGTATACTTACTTGAAACAAAAGGATTTGTGATGAATTCAATTAAATTAGATAAGAAAACAATTGATGCTTTTGGAGCTCATCATGAAACTAACGGGAAAAATTATTATTCCATCGTTCTAGGGAACGAAAAAAGGTCATATTACAGACGTCAATTTGATGCGGCTCATGAATTGGGTCATAAAGTGTTACATGATCCCTATTTGAACCTTGATGATTTGAGTAAAGAAGAGTTTAAACAAATGGAGCAAGAAGCAAATGACTTTGCAGCAGCATTTCTGTTACCAAGAGAAAGTTTCTTGAGAGACGTGTCTATTCATCCCAATGATTTAATGTATTACAAACTTCTTAAAAAGAAATGGTGTGTTTCTATCGGAGCAATGGTAATGCGTGCTTATAAATTAGGTGCTATATCAGATGGAACATATCAATATATGCAGCGATCAATTAGTCAAAAAGGATGGAGAAAAAAAGAGCCTTTAGATGACATAAAAGAAGTTAAAGATCCTGTTGCAATGAAACAAGCTGTAGAACTTCTAATAGAAAATGATTATATAACAGGTGATGAGTTTATGCAGAAACTTTCCAAGCATTACGGTCTCAGTTTGTTTAGAGAAGAAGTGGAAGAGTTGCTTGGATTAGACCCAGGATATTTAAAGTCAGAAGAGATTGTTCATTCTAATAATATTGTCAGTCTAAAAGACAAAATTGAATCAAAATCGCAAGGGAAATTAAGTTAATATTTTTAATGGGTGTAATAAAGTCTTGTTCTACCAGCCATCTGGAGAACACTGAATGACGCATTAAGCGTTGTTTGGTGTTCTTTTTTATTTGCCAAAAGGAGTGAGAATATGAATCCACCTTTTAAGAACCAATTGAAAGACTGGAAACAACATCAAGAATCTACTCCTAAGAAGAAAAAGAAGCGTCATCAGAAGACGCAGAAAAGAAAATCGGAGCAATTAAGCGATTGGGAATGGAAAGAACTTATGGGGCAATTCGACCAAAGATTGAGCCGACATAATGGCGCATTAAGAAGAGGGAGGTAGGGAGAGATGGGGGCAAAACAACTCAGTTTATTTGAAGATGTAAACGAGAAAGAAGTCCGACGTACTGTAGCGCGTGAACTTAAACAATATAAAGCTTTGAAGGTAGCGCAACAAAACCGAGACGAACGACTGCAAGAGGGAGTGAATTCTTTGTTTCCTTCCCTCAATCAAAACGAAAAAGAAAAGGAGTTAAAGGTAAGACAAATTGACAGAGCCTTAGAATATGCTCTTGATGAAGTGGAGCGTCAAATTATTAGGGAGAAGTATCTTTCTCCCAAACGTGTGAAAGATATCAATTTATATCTAGATATGGGGATGACGAAAGATCAATATTACACACGAAAGAAAGAAGCTATATTCCTCATTGCTGCAGCTCTCGAAATTATTTGAGGGCTGCTTTATTTTGCCGACAAAAACCCGACAAAAAGTAGGACATTTTTAGGGATAAAAGAGGGGAATTTTTATTTTCCCATTGAAGGTAAGATTTTCTTATCAGGTGTTTACCTGATGGGAGATGCATCGTTCCCTTATCAATGGTGTACTCGAGTGTATCGAATGACTGAGAAGGTTGCCGGCTGAAATTACGGGGGGACAACTGGAGTCTAGCTGTATTGCGTGCGATAGCTACGGGGATGCAAAGTGTGAGATTCCTTTGTAAAGACTGACTGTCGATTTGTACAGCGACCGTTACTGCAATCCTGGCCTCCTCCTGGGTGATTGATATAGGACGGGATAGTTGAATTTATTAAGCGATTAGCATAATGGGGGAGATATTTGATTATACGTCACTCTTAGATGATGACTTTTTATAAATTTATTTATTTAAGTATGAATATAAAGAAATAGTACTTGAATGCAGCTTACATAAGGAATTAGTTTCTATTTAATAACTGTGAATAAATCGATGGGAATATAATTTAGGGGGATAGTTGAAAAAAAGGAGGCAAAAAGACAAAAAGATATAATTTTACTTGTGGATTTAGAGCCTGGTAAGTTTCCTTACCAGAGAATCATTAATTTTTTCTACTGATTATAAATTCTTAACGGAAAATAAGAATTAAAAGAATCAGCAAAAGGACGGTAATGATTTTGTCTAAATCCATTGCTTTTGCCTCCTTATTCAATTTAACGTAAGTATTTTTCACTATATTATAGAAAATATACTACCCGGATTAAAAATTTGCTTTAAATTTCGGATAGGGCGGGAGAGTAGAATACACTTTCCGGTTATGAATAGAATTTTGTCTGTATTTCACCTTTCGGTGGCGTTTTTATAGGGATAGTTATTATTTTGAATATGAATAATAAAGTAAAGAGGTGGTTGTTCATGAAAAAAACGACAAAAGAAATTACGGATGAATTATTGAGACGAGAAGGGATTTCTCACTTAAATATTGAACCATACGAGAAAGTGACGATAACTACCGGCCAAGGAGAACGGGAATTCACTGGACCGGTAATGATCATCATTAATCAAGATTAAACTTGTCTATACTGGTAAGCGTTTTTTATAAAAGCTGCATGATAACTTCCTTTTGAACCAGCATTCATCAAGCCTTGATAAACATGTAAGGGTACATTGAAATAGTCATATGTACCAGAATGAAATCTGATACGTAATGTCTGCGTTGTGCTATCGTATCCAACAGCTTCTAAATTTGATGAACTCACGTATGTCATTTGCATAATCTTCACCTCCTCCTATATATCATGTATATTCAACAAAATATGCCATAATCCCTTTGTTTTTATAGGTACAAAGGAGGGGTAGGTGTTTTTTTGTCGAATTATAAAGGTGGAAGGAGCTATACAACATGATTAGAAAATGCTTAATAAGTTTAATGGTATTTATGCTTATCCCTATACCAGTATTGGCAAGTGGACAATCGGGTCAATTTTATCCACCTTCACATTCTGACTATTATAAGAAAAAGTTTTCATGGGAAATTTACGTATCTTATGGAGTTAAAAAGATTATATTCACTCAATATGACATGAAAAAGAGGAACAAGGGCTTTATCTATTATGACAATCCGCCACAAAACTCTTTCTTCTGGGCAGACTTTACCTGTAAAGGGAATATGAGTGTAGAGTTTTTTGATAAAAAGGGGAAAGTAGTGGATTCGTTTGTTAGAGGTCCTGGTACAGCGTATTTAGATAATAGTGCATGCAATTATAATTCTTTTGCTAAACCTTCGGATTATAACGAGGAACAAAGAAAATATAAAAGCGATAAATTTAAGAAAGATAATAGAAAAAAGAAAAGCTATAAATTTTAAAAAACAAGAGTCGAGCATCCTTTTGGGTGCTTTTTTATTGGGATAAAAGCCATGAAGAAATGTGAATCGTGTATATGGGTGAATAAGGTGAACGGATATGTGTGGGTATGCAAGTTTCAGAGATGTGTGAAGGTGCAAGGATTTAAGGTGGATAACGAATTAAAGAATACACCATACACCTCGTCAAAATATGTAACAAGTGTATATAGTTTTGAATAGAGTGATGTGTCGTGAATAATTTGAGCTATTCGCAGGAAGTCATCTCCTTTTGTTGAATTAAGCAGATGAAAGTGTGGTGATATAAAATGGATACGGAAAAATTAGAACTTATCCAGAGTAGGGCTATCGAAATAGCTAACGAACAAATAGAAAAATATGTACGAGGTTTAGGTGATGATAAAATAGAAAAACTAGCCGAAACTATTATTATTATTAATGCAGCAGTAACAGCTCGACTTCTCGTTGAATACGACAACAATAAAGAAGCGGGTAATATTTAAAAAGGGTCTTTTCGAGGATGCTTTTGTTATTTAGCATGGTATACAAATAAATTTATAAAATGAAGGTATACAAATAAATTTATAAAATATAATGTTAATGTGAAAGAAAAAAACGCTCTGATCAAGAGAGCGTCATAAATACGGTCTATTGCTAGTTTTATATTATGGTGGCAAGAATGGCGAGGATAACGACCAGGACAGGGTCGTTAATTGTAATTGAAAGGTTAATTTGCAAATTCATTCCTCCCTTCTTTATTTAATTTCTATGTATAGGCACATCTATATATGCTTACTGGGGCATTCCTTTTTTATTAGGGGAGTGCTTATTTTATTTGCAGGAATTTATCCCTTTTTGTCGAAATGTAGAAGTGTGGAGGGGATATGGTGAGTTTTGAAACTAAATATCTTATCAGATGGGGAATTCCAGGCTGGGTTTTTATAATATTTACCTATGTAACTCATCTCTCGTATAAAGGAAATCCTTTTCTTGGTAATCAATTCACAGTGCCGCAATTATTAGGAATATTAATTTCACTGGGTTTTGTTGGTATAGTCTTGGGATATTTAATGCATCAAATATATTTTTCAGTGAACTGGATATTTTCTAAAAGTTCCTCCAAAAAATTAAAGAAAACGATGGACTTGATTAGCGATAAGGATGTATTGGGAATAGATCCTTATGAATTCGATCACCATAGAGCATATTTCACATTTGAGTTTTATTGGCAAAAGCAACTGCTTTTAGCTCCGGAAGATAAAAGAACCTATATTGCTGAAAGATACAGCTATTTGTTAACTACAATCCATGGGTTAGGAGCACTTCTTGTTTCAATCATTTTATCTGTGGTGTCTGTGGGAGCGATAATAATAAATAACGAATTGAATTGGTTTTCCGGCACTTTGGTTTTTATTTTAGGTTATTTATGTTTCTCTGTTTTTAAGGGGTTCAGCTACTATTCAGAAAATCTGATTTATTTTCAAGCAAATTTCATTAATTCGTTTACGAAGAATGAATTCAAGGAAAAAAGTTCAAGAGAGAGAATTGAAATCAAAGAAAACAAATGAGCATTCTTCGGGATGCTTTTTTCTTTGCTCCAAAACAACTTAAATCAAAAGGAGGTGGCAGGTGATGAGGGGTGGCTGAAAAATACGAACTAGCCGAACATGACTATATGAGCGGTATGAAATATAAAGATATCGCTGAAAAGTATGATGTCTCAATTAATACGGTTAAGTCATGGAAGACTCGATATAAATGGTCAAAAGACAAAAAAGGTGTGCACACAAAACAAAAAAGTATGCATACAAAAAAAGATACTCGAAATAAAGGGAGCACCCCTAAAACAAAAGCTGCTGTTACAGAGGATTTACCATTCAATGAAGAGGGCGAATTGACCGATAAACAGTGGCTTTTTTGTATGTATTACGTGAAATATTTCAATGCTACAAAGGCGTATCAAAAGGCTTATGAATGTGATTATATTTCAGCTAAATCTAATGGTTATAGGTTGCTTACAAATGATTACATCAGAGTTGAAATAAATCGTATGAAAAAAGAAATAGTTGATGGTCTAATGTTAGACGCGAGTGCGGTTTTACAGAAATACATCGATATTGCTTTTGCTGATATTACAGACTTTGCAACTTTCGGTAAGAAAGAGGTTCAAGCAATGGGTGCTTTCGGTCCTTTAGAGGATGAAGAAGGAAATCCTATTATGGTTGAAGTTAACTATGTGAATTTTCAGGAATCATCAATGGTTGATGGAACAATCATAACCGAAGTCAAAAAGGGTAAAGACGGCGTATCTATTAAACTTGCTGACAAGATGAAAGCACTTGATAAACTTGCTCAATACTTTGATTTATTTCCGGATAACTT
>DATMFE010000035.1:0-21112 GCA_035556295.1 Ureibacillus sp. | reverse complement strand
GCCAACGCTCATCTTGTTTCTAGTAACAACGTGATAGAAAATGCTTTCGTTTTCGTGCATATGGTGGCCACCCTTTTTATTTGTTTATATGATTCTACCAAATAATGGAGGAATCTCAAGGGCAATAAATTTTGAAATTTGGAAAAATTGGTCTCGAGAAGCGCTCTCGTGGACTGTTCACCTAACAAAATGTTCTCGAGGGGCTCTCTTGTAGAAATAAAATCTAAGAAACATTCTCGAGACGCGATCCCAGAGGCAAAGTATTTATTACTTAAATAAAAAAGAGCTAACCCTGCCCTAACTCTGGCAAGGTTAACTCTTCATTTATTTTCAATATCCTATTTTCTCGCATCCTGCTTCTTAATAATAATCGGTGCAAAAACGAGCGCAATCGTTAAGAAGAGGCCAAGGTAACCGATCAGTGGATAGAAATAGCTGATGAGGTCAGTGAATCCGACATAGCTTGCCAGATACCCAACAATCATCGTGACAATAATGATCGTTTTAAATTTGTTTGTTCCTGACTCTGCAAAACGAGCAGCAAATGCGAAGAACATCCCAATCGCCGTATTATAGATCATTCCAAAGATAACGAGCGCCATCACTGTCCCAAGGATTGGGGAAACATTACTCACAATCCCTAGCATCGGCATATCTAACGTGCCCACTTCTTCGATTTTTGAAAATAGCGCTAAATGGATTAGCATGATCATAATCCCTAAAACAAGACCGCCAACTAATCCGCCCCATGCAGCGGTTTTCGGATTCTTTTCCGCGCCACCCATGACAATCGCCATCGAAGCTCCAACAGCCACATTAAAGGAAACATAGTTCACACTTGATATGAACCAATTCGGCAACGTTGTTGGGATCGATTGTGCCACATCATTAAGGGAAGCGAACGTTCCATCCATCGTTACAAAACTATAAATCGCAACGAAAATAACAAAAATAATGAGAACAGGTGTAATACTACCAATAATTGATACAACCCGGTCTACTTTCAAAAACCCCGTTAAGATCACGAGAACCGTCATTAAGGTTGTCCCAATGAAATACGGCAGCCCAAATTGTTGACTAAGGTTCGAACCCGCGCCAGCAATCATCACAACCCCTACCCCAAACAACGTAAAGAGTAAAATGAAATCAATTACTGTACCAAGATAACGTCCACTTATCCGATAAATCACGTCTTTATGAGATGCTGTTTGTGTATGACTTCCGAGCCACACAAGGATCATTCCTATATAAGAGAAAAGAACCGTTGCTATAATGGCTGCGAAAATTCCCGGTATCCCAAAACTCGTAAAGTACTGCAAAATCTCCTGCCCAGAGGCAAATCCAGCACCTACAATTACGCCTATAAAGGCACTCCCGATTCGTAAAATATTGCCCATAAATTTCTATCCTTTCTAAGCTGTCAATTTTATTATGGATAAAGTAATGTCGATAGAAACTTATCCGAAAATTAAAACTTTCAAAATTATTACGTTTTTTTATATTACCATTAATTAATCTAAACTTATAGGGGGAATACAGGACTAATGGCGAAAGGGATAGGTTTGTCCTAATTTTTTTGGTAAATGTAAACAATATTATAAATCATTTTGAACCCTCCAAAAGTTTAGACTTAAAATAATTATCTCATTTAGTATAATGATAACTATATTGAAGGGATAATTTTGTGCAACTCCCAAATTTAGTATCCTTCCGTTAGAGGCTGAATCAGAAGAAAAAATCTCATTAAGAACAGGAGATGAAATATGAAACTTACTTTCAAAGATTTCTTCAAAAGTGAATTCTGGACAAAGGAAAGAAAGATATTTTTAGCGAAGATTATCCTACCAGTGTTACTATTAATTTGTTCAATACTTCTAACAAAAATTTGGGGAGATCCGATTTATTCCTCAGTACAGGAGAATAAATGGTTAATTCTTCTCTTCGTAACTTTCATTATTCTTTATACAAGTTGGACTTTTCCTAGCTTTTTTAAAACATATAATCAAAATTTGAGAAGGACTTGGTACTTCTTTTTCATATTAGGAATCGTCTTGTTATTATATCAATCAGGTTTTGACATAGGTGGATGGCAAAGATATACATTATTAGCTGGCATGTTTATATTTGTAGACATTGCATTATTCCTTACACCCTCTATTAAGAAAATTGGTGTGGCCGAAATGGAACCGATAATAGAAGTTGAAAGTATTAATGAGGAAATGCAAAAGGTAATTACTCAAACACAAAATAGGAACTTACAATTCACATCCATTTTAGATAGAATTAACAAAGCTTCTTTTAAAACGCAAGATTGGGGAAATATAGAATCATACCGAAGAAGTTTAGAAGATTTCCTTTATTCATATGGAGAAACTTGTAGGCAAGATCTTACCGTTTTTGTTAAACAAGATGATAGTGAATTCAAACAAGCAGTTGGTTCTATCATCGGTGTAAATATAACAGATGAACAAATGCAATTACTCAATGAGAAAAAAATTGTACAAATTAATAAATTCACTATTTTAGTACCTTATTTAAAGCAATCATACCCAGTAATTATCTCAATAGTATCTGAGATTGAGATATTAGACATTGATATTGACCACGTAATTAACTTATCAGTAATACATAGTTGGATGGAAAAATAGAAGCACCATCTATCTAAATAGCAGTAGTATATAGATAATGTTACAGAATTTTGATAGAATTAAAGAAGATTGGAAGGGAGTGGATAACATGTCAAAGCCTCAAGAAGAAGTAATCATTTCTGGTGATTCGAAACGCGGTAAAGATAGACCAAGATCGCCTTTCTTGATAGAAACGACAGATCAAACAATTCCACAAACTACTCCTTCGTTATACACAATAGAATTGTTTGAAAGAAGTAACAAAGCAGTTAAGCGATTAAAAGAAAGTCGCAACGGTAAAGTAAAGATATAAGACAGGACAGGATGTTCCCTGTCCTTTTTTTGTTTAAATTTCCCAAATTATGACCATATTAAAACTAATAGTATATATCTAATTTGGGAGCTGTAACAATGGAAAAAAAGAAGATTAGTCCTTTTTTAGGTAAGCCCTCTGGTGAATTGCCTAAAAGAGATACGAAAGATAGTCAATTGTTAAAAATGAACAAAAAAATTAAAAGGAAAATTGATCAATTTAAGAATAGTAGATAAAAGCTAGTAACTTTTTATGGTTACTAGCTTTATAATTCTCATTTATCCCAGCAGCTTGCGGAAAACCGTTTATTAAATTGAAAATATGAAGGAATTATTAAACAATCTAGACTTACAACACTATGATAAAATCGAGTGTTCTTTTCAGGTGGCGTTGGAGAATATGGATAATCAGCTGATGAAGTATTTACAGTTTTATCAGGAATCAGATTCTTAATAATGGGATAAGTTCACGTTTAGATTAGCTGAGAAGATTAAGCAAAGGAATTGATAAAAATGGCTCAAGAAAAGAAAAAACTAGATTCCACAGGGTATTGGACCTTTATTTGTAACCCCCAAAAATGGGCAATCGATGATTTTCTAAAATCGGGTAAAGTTAACGATTATTTCGCGATCAGAGAAAGTGACAAGGATTCTTTTAATATAGGCGATTTTGGTGTTATACGAGTAGGTGTTGATAACCGAACATTAGCTCAATTAAACGGTAAACAAAAGCTACGTCCAGGGATTTATGCAATCGTAGAAATAACTGGTGAACCTAGGTTAATGACTAGCCCAGACAGCCTTTGGTATGAAGATGAAGATAATGAAAAAGCAAGATTCCGAGTACCAATCAAATATCTTCATAACTTATTAGATGAGCCTATTTATCTAGACGAGTTGTATCAGCTTGGAATTACTTACGATAAGTTTTTAAAAGATGGCTTCCAAGGTTCATCTATCCCATTAACAACCCAAACATTCCATGATATTATGAACATCCTTCAAAGTTCATCTTCGGCACAAGAGGTACCTTATGCTGACACACTGAAAGAAGGCTCTGTTAAATCGGTCTTTGTGAATAAATACGAAAGAAACCCACTTGCAAGAGACCGATGCCTAGAAGTGCATGGCTATACATGTGAAGTCTGTGATTTCGATTTTGAAGATACATATGGAGAAATCGGCAAACACTTCATCCATGTCCACCACCTCGTTCCATTAAGTGAAATTGGTGAAGAATATGAAATCGATCCCGTTGATGATTTAGTTCCTGTTTGTCCGAACTGCCATGCGATGTTGCATAGGAAGAATCCGCCGTATACTGTTGAGGAAATGATAGAGATTATGGTGAATGCTAATAGAAGAAGCTAGCGACTATTTTGGTTGCTAGCTTTTTAAGTAAAAATAAAATATTTTTATTGATCTTAATTTTACTAGTTTATGGCTACCAAAGTATTTAAGTGATATCCATACCTATTAGTCGAGCTAAAAGTACTCGCCGTTTCATGAATGACTACTGCTTTATATGAATCTAATGTTCTCATCGCTGAACAAACCTGTGGCAATGCATTCTTTAATCCTAAATCTTTATGAAGTTCACCAGAAACTAACTCTATATATGTTTTACCCTCTGTCTTTGCTTTTTCTAGCAAACTAACAATGTATTTACGTATGTCATCAGTACTCATCGAGTTCCTATTAACTGTTCTTTTTAATACATGTTTTGGTTTTACTAAAAGGTGCTTCTCATATTCTTCTGCAAAAAGCTTAATTGCTTCTTTTTCCTCAACTGTCCCCTGCTCTAAAATAAAACCAACTTGCCAAAAGTACATATCAATCAATTTCATTGGTGGATAGTGAACTCCTATCTCTTCTTGACATTTCTCAAACTCATTTTGATATAACTTATAAAATTGAATAAGTTGTTTCATAGAATTCACATTAAAAATAGCTGAAATACCATGTAACCTTACCGCTTCATTAAAATAACGATCATATGCTGGCGCTACCCCATAAACGCCCAATAAAATTTTTGTGACTAATGTATCTGTTAAAGATATTTCTGTTTCATTACCATTCACTAGTAGAATATTTTCTTTATAAACACGTACTGTTTCCCTCGAAAGTTCATCCACCTTATTGAAAAAGTGCTCATCCAATGGACTTTCTTCAAAGAGTATTTGAAACTTTTCATTCATTACTATTTGTTCAATAAAGTAACGATGGATTAAATAATCCTTTTGAAGTAAGAAGCTATTTCTCAACATTCCCCAGCTAGCTAAATAAAAAGCAAGATGTAAACTAGCTAATTCAACCTTCCCATCTAAATCCTTATAATTGTCTTTGAAAAATTGGTAACAATGCTCCCATGATTTGAAACGGTGATGGGGATCTTTCTCTATTTGTAGAGTATATTTTGAAACAACATCATAAATCATTTAGGACCCTCCATAGATTTGTACTTAAATAACAAATAACTGTTAATATGATTATAACCAATTAAAAGGAATAATTATGTAATATTTTACATTTTATTTCAAAATAAAATACTATAAATCATAGGTGATGACATAATGAAAAAATTAGTTCATGTTGTTGGAGCAGTTATTGAAAATGAAAACAATGAGATCTTCTGCGCATTAAGGGGGTCGGAGATGTCATTAGCGGGGTATTGGGAGTTTCCTGGAGGGAAGATTGAGGCTGGCGAAACACCTGAAGAAGCGCTATTTCGTGAAATCAGCGAAGAATTCAATTGCTCTATTGAAGTTGGAGAAAAAGTTGAAGATACAACTTATGAATATGAAAAAATGATTGTGAGACTTGAGACATATAAAGCGAAGTTAATTGGGGGACAACCAGTTGCGTTGGAGCATGCAAATAAAAGACAGGAGAGTATTCCCCTGTCCTTTTATACTTCTTATGATCTCTTCTAAAGTAATATATGTTCCCTTTGTTTTTAGTTATATAACAGAATTTATATTTTGATGAACTTACATTATATTATTCAGTAACCTTTTAAACACTAAATTAAATCCATTTTGGCGTTCTTTATACTCTTCAAGAATAACATTTAAAAATCCTTCCGAGTCATTAATCGAGTTTTCATAAAGCCTATAAGTGTTACTAAAGTACTGATCATCTTTACATTTAAGAACAAATTTTAGAAATTGACTTTTATATGCAAAATAAAAAGTTTCAATTAACTTTAATTCTTCAATTTCTAAATCATCCTCACAAAACACAGTCCACCCCAAATCTGAGGAGTTAAAATTATTTGCCATAATTTGTTTGTATTTTCTTAAAAAATTGATTTCAAAAATTATCTCTGATGGAAAACCAGCTCTTTCAAACAATTCTTTAGGTACTTTTTCAGTAACGACAGAAAATTGGGCAAAACTATTAATAATATTATTTCTCATAGAAATTTCAATTTCTGTACCGGGATTAAAGAATTTTTCAGGACTATTGATATAACTATAAAACCTAGTGATATTGCATAACTCTGCAAAATGTGAAAATAAATAAAATTCAACATTAATTTCTCTGTGTTCTTTCTTTATATTTAAATTACGAATTTCTATTATTTTTTCACGAATATCATCTTTCTTTAAAGCCATCCCATTTTCTAATAATGGTACCTTGTATTGTAGTATCTCAGAAGAATGATATTCATCATAATCTGTACACAAGTTTAAATTTACATCTAATCCAATTTTCCGACGAAGAACTCGGCCAGCTTCATCTAAAACCGTGTGTGTAAAATTTTCCGAATCATTATTAACATCCAACAAATAAGAATTTTCTTCAATAACGCAAACAATATTCTCAACATAAATCGCAATATCCAAATCAGAAAATAAATTATTATCCCCATGTAGTCTTGAACCAAATAATGCAGCGTCTCTAACAAAATATTCGTCTAAGACACTCTTAACAATTTCTAATTTGTCTAACAAAGTTTCTAATTCTTGCACTTTATCATTATTATTAACCATTTCTAAAAACCTCCCTTTAGTTAAAATGTAGTTAATTTCACAAAAATACATAATTTTATTTATCAATTACAGGAATGCTGTACAAGTAAGTAAGAGTATTGTATTAAATCTTATAGGGAAATTAGATAGACTTTGTATGCCTGAAGAAAAACCAATCAACAAAAACTAAATACTTATATATTAGTCAATTTTTTTATGAGATACTTCTCATTCTTATAATAACTTTAATGTAATCTAGTTTGCTGTTTGCTTCAGATTTAAATATATTCTAGTTTACTTAAAGAATAACTATTCCTTTAGTATAATTATAATCAATTACTTAGAATATTTAATATCAATTTCCAAAATAAGTTAATATAATAAAAGGTGGTAACAATCATGAAAAAATCTGTGCACGTAGTCGGAGCAATAATTGAAAATGAAAATAATGAAATCTTCTGTGCATTAAGAAGTCCAGAAATGTCATTACCAAACTACTGGGAGTTTCCTGGTGGAAAAATTGAAGATGGCGAGACTCCTGAACAAGCATTAGCACGTGAGATTAATGAAGAGTTTAATTGCTCAATTGAAGTAGGAGAAAAAGTTGAGGATACTACATATGAATACGAGAAAGTGATTGTTCGACTTGAAACATATAAAGCAAAACTAGTCGATGGACAACCCGTTGCATTAGAACATGCTGAAACAAAATGGGTTTCGCGGGGTGAAATTAGTAAACTAGACTTTGCCCCTGCTGACATTCCAGCTGTAGAGAAAATTGTAAACGAAAAATAATTAGAGGAAATGGCGGTTATCAAATGAATCAACAGCAACTGATCCAAAAAATTGAGAACTCCTTACATAAAGGCTTTATTGATCAAAACAAACCAGTTTCTGCAACATTCAAACCAAAATTACTTACAAATAAGCACCATGAATCTGTACTATCGACATTACTTCAGGAACTAAAAACTTGTAAGACATTTTACTTTTCAGTTGCCTTCATTACTGAAGGTGGACTAGCTACATTAAAAACAATGCTCTATGACTTGAAACAAAAAGGCATTAAAGGACGCATTCTAACTTCAACATTTTTGAACTTTAACCAACCTAAAATGTTTAAAGAATTATTGAAGCTAGATAACGTTGAAGTTCGACTAACTGGAGAAAAGGGTTTTCATGCCAAGGGTTATATCTTTGAACACGAAGACTATTATTCTCTTATCGTAGGTAGCTCGAATTTAACAGATAGTGCACTTAAAGCGAATTATGAATGGAATGTATTTTTAACATCATTAGAGAATGGCGAGATCATCCAACATTTTAAAAACCAATTTGAAACTGCTTGGGATGATGGGATTATTTTAACAGAGGAATGGATTGCTGATTACAAGCAAGTTCATGAACTACAACCGTTTGTGAACACTGGTACTTCAAATGCACTTGAGCTTAATACAAAATATTTAACTAATTCCCTAGCTGAAAGTTTAGCTATCAAGCCCAATAAAATGCAGTCTGTTGCTCTAGAGCAATTAACAGAGCTTCGTGCTACTGGAGCAGAAAAGGGTTTAATTATCTCCGCGACTGGTACTGGGAAAACATATTTATCTGCATTTGATGTTCGAAACTTCGCACCGAAAAAGATGTTGTTTATCGTCCACCGCGAACAAATTTTGAAGAAAGCGATGCAGGATTATAGAAAAATCCTCGGAGGGCATGAAGAAGATTTCGGCATCCTTTCTGGAAATTCAAAGGATATGAATGCTAAATACTTGTTTGCAACAATACAAACTGTTTCAAAAGATAACTATCTTCAACAATTTGCAAAAGATCAATTTGATTACATTTTAATAGATGAAGTCCATAAAGCTGGTGCTGATTCCTATTTAAAAGTGATTAATTACTTTACACCGAAATTTCTACTAGGGATGACTGCAACCCCTGAGCGTACTGACAGCTTTAATATCTATGAATTGTTTGATTACAATATTGCCTATGAAATCCGTCTACAAGCAGCACTTGAAGAGGATATGCTCTGCCCTTTTCATTACTTTGGAGTATTAGATTATGAAAAAGATGGCGAACTAATAGATGATGCGACTGAATTAAGAAATCTCGTTTCTTATGAACGTGTTCATCATATTATTGAAAAAATAAACTATTATGGACATTCTGGTGATCGAGTTAAAGGCTTGATATTCTGTAGTCGAAAAGATGAAACATATGAACTTTCTACGGCTTTAAATTGTGAAGGACTTCGAACAATTGCTCTAACAGGTGATAGTTCACAGGAAGAACGTGAAGACGCGATACGGAAATTGGAGAATGGAGAACTTCAGTATATTTTAACAGTGGATATATTTAACGAAGGTATCGATATCCCCTTCTTAAATCAAATTGTCATGCTGCGTCAAACGCAATCTAGCATTATTTTCATTCAACAACTTGGCCGTGGATTAAGAAAACATGATTCAAAGGATTATGTCACAATTATCGACTTTATTGGTAACTATAAGAATAACTATCTAATCCCCATTGCATTATCTGGCGACCAAACAATGAATAAAGATAATGTTCGTCGTAGAACAGTAAATACAGATTACATTAGTGGCGTTTCTACTATTAACTTTGAAGAAATTGCAAAGAAACGTATCTTTGATGCAATTAATAATACTAATTTATCAACATTAAAGACTCTAAAAGATGCTTATACAGAAGTCAAAAATCGTTTAGGTAGAGTCCCTACATTACATGACTTTATGACTCAAAACTCGCTAGACCCAGAAGTGATAATTGGCTACACAGATAACTACTACAAGTTTCTCTTAAAGATGAATGAGGATATCCCATCGCTTACTGATTATGAACAATCTATAATAACTATGGTTTCCAAAGAGTTTTTAAATGGGAAGAGAATTCATGAAGTTATCTTAATTGAATTATTATTAGAGAACGATTCTATATCTAAAGCGAATTACGTTCAAAAGCTTCGTGATTACGGCACTTATGTTGACGATAAAACAATTACATCAGTAGAGACTATATTTTCACTACAGTTCTTTGTTCAAAATGATATAAAAAAATATGGATTTAAGCCTGTTATTGAAATAGTTGGTGGAAGCTATATATTTAATGAAGAAATCCAAGAGAGTCTACGAGATTCTAATTTCAGAGGGTATATAGAAGACATTATAAAATGTGCATACAATAAAAATGTAAAATATGATAAAACAAAAGCCTTGACGTTGTTTGAAAAATATTCTCGTCGTGATGCATGTAGATTATTAAATTGGCCACATGATGATTCATCAACAATCTATGGTTACCGTGCAAAACATAATACCTGCCCTATTTTCGTGACTTATCACAAGAAAGATGAAGTCGAAACCAGCCAAGCATATGGCGACGAATTCCTATCTCCTGATCTATTTAGATGGTTCACTCGTAACCGTTTAACACTGGATTCAAATGAAGTAAAAACAATTCTATCTTATAAAGAATCTGGAATGAAAATTCACTTATTTACGAAAAAAGATGACGGTGAAGGTAGTGACTTCTATTATTTAGGGGAAGTTGATATTGCTGATGATAGTGCGAAAGACGAAATGATGCCGGATGGAAAAGGTAAAGATCTTTCAGTCGTTACGATGAACTTGGTGTTGGAGCAGCCTGTGCAGTATGATATTTATCATTATTTGGTGGAGGAATAAATTTAAGGGACTGTTATCATATTTAATGGTGAACAGTCCCTAATAATTCTCCTTGATTTCTAGTAAGTTTATATATTTGGTAAGTATCTTTTCATACCATTAACTATCGACTCATTTTCTCGTCGTAATAATCTTAAGACCAAATCACAATACTCTTTATTATTTATTCCAAAAAATTTCCCTATTGTTGTTGATAGTCCCTTCTCATTAAAAATCTTTAGTACCTCTGGATAATTTTTCGAATCTAATAACCCCTTGAATCTATCATTTAATTCAGTAGAAATAGTATCAAAATTAATATATTCTCCCAATGTATTTATTTTATTCTTAATATCTTCAATAGTTCTTCCAGATATATCATACGTATTTAGTTTAAACTTAATTTGTGAAGTAATAGCTTTGGCTAATTGATGATATACTTGTTTTTCAAATCTATCTTCTATTACATACTCTTTAACTTTTTGTATTCTTTCAGTAGTATCAAAAGCTAAATATTCATTTATAGCCTCTAACACTTCTTCAATGCAAAATAAATTTTCTACTTCCGCTATTTCTAACACATAAATATTTTGAGAATTTAGATATGCAACTTCTTCCTCGCTTTTATAATCTCTGTCAATTATTCCGTATGCTTTTAAATGATGTAGCTGTTGATTTGAATTCATAGCTTTAGTGTAATCAATAACATTTAATGAGCTACCACATGGAACAATATAATAATCTTTATAAACCTCTCTATAAATTGCTGTATCATAACTTTCTAATGTTCCCTCAACAAAAATAGTATTTTTACGATTTCCTAATATATCAAGCAAACATTGTTCCGGTAATGATTCATCAGAATTAATAAATTCCCATTGCCATTTTACTCCATCGTACTCTTTAACCCATATTTTATTTGTATGTTCATGCGAAGCAGCAAATTGAGTGTCATGAGTAATGTAAATAAATAAACAATCACTTCTGAATTTTTCAATAGATTTCCACAATTTATTCATTATAGATCTATGTAAATGTACTTCTGGTTCATCTATAATTATTATTTTATTGTCTGGTATCACTAAGCACTGAGCGATTAGGTATAAAGCTACTCTTTCCCCATCACTCATCTCGATACCTTTATAATCTGAACCTTCCAAGCTAACATTTACCTGAGCATCTGAGATAATTATCCTTCTGTGAGGATAAATACTATTCCAAATATCGTATAAAATATCTACTACAGTATGAGGTACTGGATCGTGTGGTTTACCTTCCCTATCTCGCTGCCTACATTCTTCCAAATACCTTTCATTTTGTAAGTTTTGTTTTGCTATCAAAGCCGATAGAACAGTATTATAGTCAGTCACCATAGTAGTAGTATGTTTTCCCCAATTCCAACGATGCCCTTTATCTTGACTTATATGCTGTTCATTATCAATACCGTACCATAACAAATTCTCAGCTTGTTTATAGCTTTTTAAAGGAATATAATCTTCAAAAATTAATGATCTTTGTGCACTAATTCTATGTACTCTTTCATTATCATTTTTTTCAATCCATGCACCTAGTCTACTTTTCCCTGAACCATTTGCCCCAACAATTACTAGGGAATTATTTTCAATAGAATATTCTTTTGCCATATTATTTTCATCAGGTAATTTAATTTTGATTCCCAAACTTTACACCCCTTTAGTATAACAAAAACAGCCTTCATTAATATATCTAGAGGCTGTTTAAAAAAGGTTTGTTATAATTTTTACCAGATCCGCATATTTCTACTTTTCTGTAAAGTGTTTACAACAGTAATGAAAAAGGTATATTATTTTGTATCCCAAACACCTTCCTTACCCTCTTCTCCACCATCTCTTTCACTTCATCTTCCTCTAAAAGATCAAGAACCATCGCACCACCGGAAATGTTGAGGAATTTTGTTGACTCAACAAAATGAGCACGTTTAATAGCAACACCCTCATCCCGAAGACCAATTAAAGCTCTCAATATCCCTTTCGTAATAGCACGGTTTGATGTGAAGTTACTTGAAAAGAACACAACACAACGTGCAGAAAAGTCAGCTGAGCAGAAGAATTCGATTAACCAGTAAGGATTTTCTTGTTTATTTTCGTCATAGGTCATATACCCAACCCACCATAGTCGCGCCAGTGCGTGGACGAACAACGAACGTTTTGCACCATTTTCAAAGAACATGGCAGATTTGATGCGAGTATCGTTTTTCTTCTCAATGTCTTTTGCGATACGGTAATAGATGTAGTCACGGAAATACACATGAGCAAGGCCAGACCAAAGCTTCTCTTGAGTTGCCAGCGATACCGGTAGTTCTTTCAATGATTCATAGACGATTTTTACGTTTTCGTAATCACTAACTAAGTAATCTTCACCCCTATGTAATTCGGGCTTCTCAAACTCAATCTTCGACTCTAGTAATCTTCCTTCTTGGCTTAAGTAAGCATCAAACCAAGCATCATCCCTTCTATAGTAGTGCTCTTTATAGGTTTCGAAGTTTACACGAAGGTCTTGCAAGGCGTCTTCAGATAAAAATTTGATTTTCATTGATTATTCCATCCCTTCGTTTAGTTTTTGGATTTCGTTGAATGCTTTTTCTAATGGGTTTTGTAGGACCATTTGAGCAGCTCTTAGAACTGGAGTGGTTCCATCAATAACTTGCGTTAATGGAATGTTGTTCTTTTTGAAGATTTGCTCAAGGACTTGGTACCATTTGTATTCGCTGTAGTCCGCGCTATCTTCCTTTAATATATAGAATACTTCAATTAAACTAGGCAAAATCACCATTGAAAGGATCGTTTCTTTTAGGCGCGAACCTGCATTGATTGCATATTGATCGTAAATCGCCTTTGGTAACTCGATAATAATTTGTGGTGAGTTCAGTGAAACGACCAATTCTTTTGCGCTTTCTGAACGACGGATCGTTACAATTGAAGGCAAGTTTTGGGATTCTTCGTCTAATTCATGTAAAGTGACCTCTACTGCTTCACCAAGAGCTAGTATATTTCCCTTCTCGTAGGTGATAGTTGCATCGGTGTAGAAATCATTCAGATTTGGATTTGTATATTCTTCGATTGTTTCATTGGCCAAGATAAATGGATGTACATCGATTTTTCCGCGCAGATGATTTTCATTGATTGTAGCCACAATTTTCGTTTCTTCAGATTGATAGATTTTACGGAAACTTGTTTGTGGACACTCTACGTGCAAAGCATATTTCGCTTTTCCTTCATTTATTAGGCTAGTTATCTTTTGATCCTGTAAATTGCAATGTAGATTGATATAAAGTTGGCCAAATGTTTTCTGTGCTTCTACTCTTGTTTCAAATGCTGAGCCCTTGTAGTCATCGTTTTCCGGTGAAAGCACTGGGTAAGGAAATGAGTTATTAAACTTCATATAGCTCCACCTCCAGTACGCAATATTGCTCGTAATCTACCTTTACTTGAATGTTTTTTGGCTTTTTCCCTGATAAGTTCTTGAAGCGAACAATATTTTTATCAATCTTGTTACTTCAATGTCGTTTGATTTGATATCAATGATTGGCAAGATATAGTCACTTTGTTCACCAGATACCTTAAATTCTAGTTTCCCTTTTTCAAATTTCTTATCAGGTTTGATGTTTACACGATAGAGTCCTTCATTCTTTTGAAGGCAAACGTAACGTGTCTCCACATCAATGGGTTTATTTTTCTCTTTTTCGCCTTTAACTTCTTTTGCTCCACCATCACCTTCAGCAGAAGGGCCTTGTTCTCCGTGATTATTTCCAGTTCCGCCGCCTTCACCAAGACCTGTATCACGTTCTTCATTTGAGTGGCCAGCTTGATCTCCATCTGGAGTAATGCCCGCTTCTTCAAGCGTATCTTCGAAGTCTTCGGTACGCTGTTTTTTCTTTAATTTCTTCTTTGGCTTTTCCTTTTTCTTTTGGGCAATAGATTTAATTTTCAGTGTGAGCGATTCTTTCTTATCATCGCCTTCACCTTCTACAGTTGTTGTGTCAGGTAGGAAATCACTTAGACCAAAGGCATCCATCGAATCAGTTGCTTCTGCCTGGAAATATTGCTGAACGGTTTCTTTAACGAATTTACGTAGATCACTGAAGGCGTCTTTTGCTTCATTTGGTGCTTCTTCAAATCGATTTGGCTCCCATCCAGTGTGTGCTGGGTTTTCCATCTTCTTAAACACCTGGTTCATGTGCTTACCAGTGATGATAAGAATCCCTGTAAATGAAATACTTCCACTAATCCGATTCTGCTCAAATAAACGCATTCCCGCTTTACGCGTCATTAATACTCGACGATTCAGGTCTTCCCCTTTCATGATGTAAAGGGTTGCTTCGCCATCTTCGAAATTACCAATCTTTTTATACGACTTAGACGGATAAGGAATCTGAATACTATCCTCTGAAGTTAGCAATCTAAAGTAGTTCTTCACATGACGATAATCATCATTATCATCAAGCTGTGAAATGAATGAGCAGATGTTTTCGTGCGAAATAATTTCATCTTCCACTTTCACGACTAACTTGTTTTGCCAGATGGTGATGAAGAAATTGAAGATGACGGAATTACGAATGGTCTCTACCCAATCTTGATCTTTCGGTTCGAAAGCTGACACGAAGATGTCAGTTCCAGTTTCGGCACGATTGAAATTAGAGTCTAAGTTGATTAGTCCTGGGATAGCCGTTGAGTTTGGGTCGTTTGTGAAATAACCCGTTCCTAACGTTATGTGGCCAGGCTCCTTTTCAAAGGACATGATATTCGCTACACCAATGTGAGATTGGTAGTTTGATAAGTCTTGTGATGAGTAAAACAGAATACGTAGCTTCGAGTTCGCAAACGGCGCCGACTTCCCAATTCCAAAACTTCCGCCTGAACTGTCACCTTTGTTTGAAGAACCTGCTTCTCTTACAAGTGAACTCCAAGGTGTACCAAGCTCTCCTGTTTGTGCACCCTCTAATCCTTTAGTGTTAAAATCGCTAATTCTTAAGAACTGTATTTCGTCTTCATTTAATATGTATTTTGCTTGCGCGACAAATTGTTCTGATTTCGGGTTTTTACCCTTCCAAGTCGTTTCGCTTTTATCGAATGCTTCTAATAACTCTGAGCGTTGCGGAAATTGATTTCTTGGTAATTTGAAACTTTTGAACTCCACTACAACCGGTTTCGTTTCGTCTTTTATAGCGTCCAATGAGTTCTGACAAATTTCTCGCGTCAACGAATCCAATTCATTCCCTTTAAACGTCTCAATCCCCGCATTATTGATGGAATTAATCGTCCCCCCAGCCGCAGCTGGAAAATTCCAATATGATTGCATGCCAATCCCCTTTCCTACTAACTTACTATGACTATTGTAATATTATAACAGGTTTGGAGCGTGGGTTGGTTGGTGGAAAACAGGGAGGGATGGGAAAAGATGTGGGTATGTGATTGTTTTTGAGTATGGGATGGGGGAATTTGAGCTTCTAGTCCATATATTAAAATTCTGATTTTCATACTCGAAATGTTCGGACTGTGTAATCGGAACTCATGTAGTGCAATAACTTTAACAAAAAAACCCTTAATCATTTTTAAGACAACAAAACGTGATTAAAGATTTTTTTGAAAGGTTTGGTCTTCATTCTATCTTATATTAGTACAGTATGATTAAAGTACCGCTTCTCTCTGGCCTTTCACCTTCTTTTTTTGGGGTTATATGTTACCCGTCTTGTTTCTTACTAAAAGGGCTTTATGATAGGGTTAAGCATATGTTTATTTATTAATTCAGTAGTAGTAATTTTAGGAGTAGCCTGAAAGATTTTACTCTGTCATATTTTTAATTAGACTCATTCAAAAGCATGATGACTTAGCATTCGACAAATGTTCTTAATTAAGAGAAATGATTGATATTTAATTACACAAGTATAGAATTTCACGTATCAACCCAGGCTAAAACTGGGCTGATAAACCCTTTTTTATTAGGTAATCAATTACCAACAGTATTAATTTTCAAGTTCTCTGAAACAATTAGTAGGAATAAGCTTCTACTAAATCACTTTCAATACAGTGTTATACGCCCTTAAAAATTCGTCTAATAGTTCTCCCTTTTTACTCAACTCGTTCGCCACCCAGGGTTGGAGTAAATATGGAAACACAGGGTTAATCAAATCCGAAACCATATACTGAGTTGTAGCTTTACCAACCATTTTGTTTTGCTCCAATTCCCTTATTGCTCCATCATTTAAAGGTAATTCAAATGTTCTATTATCTTGGATATACAATAGATATATTATAGCTTTTTGATAGCTAGTTAATTTCCTCAACCTTTTTTCTGCTGTAGCATAAAACTGTTTGCGAGCTTTTGCATTCTTAAATGATTTGGCACATGAGAATATTATGTTAACAATTAATATTGATATCGAAACCACAAAAACAATACCTAAAATAAAACCATTCTTATTAATAAAGTCCATCATAAATAACTTCTTTAATAAAATCTCAGGAGAAAATAGCAATATACCACTCGCCAATGAAATAGCAGCCATAATGGATGTTGGTAAAGTTAGAATTTCTTTTATATCAAAATTCATTTTAGTTATCTCCTTAATATTAACTGGTATGAGTATATCAATTGCATTATCATTTTTAGATTTATCAATTTCACATTCTATCTCATTTTTTTCTACATTTGTCTTAATTATTAAAGGCTTCAAGCTCTTCTAATAAATCCATTGATTTTATAAAATGCTCTCTCTTAATATATATCCAGCAACTGATCCCTTTTCAACCAGGAAATCTAGTACGATTAAAACTTCTCGCTTTAATCTGGCTTCTCTACGGATTTTTTCTCGATTAATATGAATATAGCTTTTAATAGCATTTTCTAAATAATAAATGGTATGATCCTCTAATTCAATATTCCATAAACTTTGATGTTCTAATAACATACGTGAAATCCAAGAAATTCCGTTATCAATAAATCTTTGCCCAATCCCATTTAATAATTTTGCAATCGAATATAGAACTGCTGGTGAATCTCCTAGTTGCCTTGTAACTTTCATTAAAAACCTTTTATTTTGCTCAGTCAAAGTATGCCAATCTGTAACATTATCATTCCATAGTGTATCGGCAAAAAGGTAGCTCTTGATGATACGATTATTGCTATAACTTTTTTTACTATTTTTATTTAACTCAACAACTTTTTCGAAAAATAACTCCCAAACTAACCAAAAGTTATCATATCTTTTTAAAATATCTTCTACATAAATAAATACTTTAAATAAATCAGCTATAGATTCACTATTATTAAACTTTGAAAGAATTGGGCTTAAATATTCTGGTATGTTATCACTTGAAGAAGATAAAATAATTTCTGATAGCTTTGTTAGGAAATCATAACTTACTTCAAAATCCATTCTATTTCTTCTATCATCAACTAGTAACTTATCAGCAAAAACTGATATTATAATTTTGATTAAATATTTATGAACTTCATTATTAGTTTCTAATGGTATTAATTGAAATGCTGTTTTTAAAATATGCGGATGAATATCGTTTATATTTCCAATTTCCTTAACAGTAATTGTGTTCCCTATAACCTTCTCTATATCTGCTTCATATTCTTCTAAAAACTTCTCTAAAAAATCCCCTTCAACATCCATACTTCTGTAATCTTCGAAACTCGCTAGACGTAATCGCTTTTGCATATCCTCATACTTAGGCTTTAAATATAAATATCCTAATAATAAGGATTGTGCATCTTCATAATTTAAAGTCCATAATTCATTTAAGATAGTTTTAGTTGAATAATCCGAAAACTTAACAGATACTCCTATAGGATGATTATCAAACAAGGTAACTAATAGAATGCATTTAATACTTTCTTTTTCCTCTGGAAAATACTTCAGCAGAACTGGTAAGCTTGAAATGGCAACCTCTACACCATCCCCAACCTGATAAGCATAATTAGGTACTAAAGAGGATGAAGCAAAAGTTAGAATAACTTCTTTACAGAAGTCCTTATCAGTTTGTGAAAGTAGACTGAAATAATCTCGAAGTAAAACTGCACATACATAAGCAGGGATACCTTTAGCAAAAATATAATCTTCATCATAACCATTCTCTAATTCTTCAAACATCTCTCTAATTTCATTTAGAGCAAGTAGAGGGTTTTCTTCATATTTAGTATATTCAATAGACTTAACATCATTGTTCCATTTATAATCCGCCCAAATTCTCAACGGAAGGTACTTAGTTGCCTCAGAGTTTTTTTGAAGCGCCGATTCACTGTATTCCTTTAAGTCTGAGTCAATTTTAGGATTAAAATCAATCTGTACACCTTGATCCACTTTTTCAACAGTAGGATTCATTTTCCTTCTATCCATGCGTGCTAAAAAAAGTCTCCAGGTTTTATTTTCTGCAAAGGAAGGATTATCAAGATCCTCATAGTACTTATCAAAAATAGCCCATAATTCTTCCATTATTTTTGTTGCTTCATCATCTGTTGTATCTTCATTTCTAAAAAACTGGTACATCAGTGCAATCGTTTCAAGCTTTTTATCTCTATGCTTATCATCACAACTATCAATTCTTTCTTTTTTATGCATATCATGCTTAAAGTTCAATCCATATCCCATCGCAAATAAACTTTTTGCAGTTTGATCTAAAACCCTTCTACTACTATCATAGAAAAAGAATTCTTTAGTTTTAAATAAAATCTTTGCTATATTGAAGGTTTTTTCATGATTAGCTAAAACTACGCTTGAAACAATCGCCGTAATAGACGCAGATTTCGAGTTTTCTATTAGATAGAGTAGAATATTTTCCAATTTTTCCGAATCAGTATGCTCCGCTCTTTCAAGAAGAAATTTCTCTAATGCCATATGTATGGACTCAAATATTTCTGGTAAAACTTGTGTTCCTCTAAAGGCATTCCACAGTCTATCACTTATATATTGTTTAATAACCTTATCGTTAAGAGTAACTTCTACTACTTCAATTTCCCCTTTGGCTAAATCTGAATTCACATAGCTTTCCACAGTTTTATTCACAAATCTTAGAATAAAATCTAAAGTTTTTTTGAAAGAGTACCCTAAAAGCCAATAGATAGGGGTTTGATATGCACTAGAAGGATAATAATCACTTTTATCTCCCTCTATAGAGAAATCATCTGAGACATCTAACCTACTATAAAAGGGATGAGGCACTTCATTGGGTTTAATCCAATACAATTCAGCTAACTGTAATACATAATCAGGAAGAATTTTTAAAACTTCTTGATTATCACCTAACTTAGATAAAATAGCATTTATTAGGCTATAATATGGATCTCTGTATTTTCTCCAATTATTATTAATCACTTCTGAAAAAACTATTGAAAGTTCATCACTGATTTCTCTTGCTCCATATAAAATTGTTTGAATTATTTTCTCTTCAGTATCGTTTCCTCTATAAGTATAATTATCTTTTTCTATAATTAGTTTATAATATTTCAAAGCTATCAAAGCTGCTATCCTTGTTGTTTCTCCATTTCTAAATTTATTATTCCATTCATAAATTAAAGGTAATATATAGCTTACTGTTTCTATTTCAAAAGAATCTTTGTATTTATAAACTAACTTAATTACACTTTCCCAACCTTGTCCTTTTGGTTTTGTAAGTATATACTTCATTGCTGATATTGAATATTTATCGAGACCTAATAATTTTAGATGATCCTCATCAACTTCCTTGCATGCTAACCTTAATAAAAAGGTCATTCTTTTTAACCATTTCTGATTATTTTCTAATATTTCACTTTCGAATAAACTAATAAAATAATCAGAGTATGGTGAAAGCAAAACCGAAACCAAAATTTCATCTTTCCAAAAATATGGGATATCTTCTGCTTCAAAAACTTCTTCAATAAGATTTTCAATCGAACTATCCTCTAGTAACAGCTTATCAGATACCCATTTTCTAAAACTTCGACGAATAGGCAAAGATTCTCCAATCTTATTAAAAAACTCATATAAACTTACTCTTTTAATATATTCAGATTCTATTATTTTTTCTAAAGCCCACTCTTCGTATATATCGTGTGTTATAAAATAACCTGCAACTTCATAACCTAATACACCATCTTGTACTAACGAAGATATTGTCGCTTCATCAAAGTTTGGTGTAATAAAAAATTGGCCCTCTTTTGCTCTTTGAAAAGCAATTTTCATAAAACATTGTTCTCTATTTGGTTTAGATTTTTTTATTAACCTATTCCATAATTTTTCTTTAAAATTTAGATAATCAACTACTTCTTCATTATCATAAAATCTTAAATACTCATTTAAATAAAATGGATTTCTAAGTACCTCTAGCAGTTTCTCATCACTAGGTAATTTAAAACCATACTCTTCGGCATATTCCACTAATTCCTTCATTGATAAAGCTTCAACATAAAATTTGAAAGGCTTCACTTTATAATGATCTATAAACTGCATGTCCAAATCAGACAAATAATTACTTCTTGCAGTAAA
>DATMFE010000034.1:0-5182 GCA_035556295.1 Ureibacillus sp. | reverse complement strand
ACAGCCATCGCTTGTAAATGGAAGAAATCCATCAACACTGCCATCACTTGATTAGAGACGGCTTGAGTATGGCCGATTAAGGCTTTACATAGCATCAACGCTGACACAATCAAGTACGAGATAACAGCTAATCTATTTGTTTTATTTTCCAACATCGTATATTGCATCAAAAACAATACAAGTAATAATAAAATCTCTCCAATCCAAATAGGACCAAAGCTTGTTTCATTCAACACCGCTTGGATGTAGTCCTTATTAAAAGCCTGAAGCCATCCTACTTCAGCATCTATTGTCACTTTAAGAGGTAAGCTCAGAAAAATACTAAGAGCTAAACCAGAATAAGAAAGCCAGAGTAACCAGCGAATTCGTTTATAATCAAAAAAGGACAGACCTTCCTGAACCAAAACCAATCTAAAGAATAATGCGCCAATAAGTATCGAAAAACATACATATTGAATACTTTGCAAAATAGTTTGAACAGAATTCGGCATCGTGTTATCTTGATCCATTACTATTGGATTGGATTTTGCTGTTGACACACCAACTTGAAAAGGAATTGTTCCTTTAACAGGATGACCATCGCTTGAAACGACTTTCCATTGAACCAGATACACTCCATCTGCTAATGTTTTTTTCAAATGCGTTTCAAGGACGTTTTCATTTTGTCCAGATATTCTACTCTCACTGATTTGTACTTTTTTTCCTGATTCACTATAGACTTCAAGTGAATAAAATGCGGTTTGGATCGCTTCACTAAATTGAATATTAATTGTTTCAGGAGCTGTCTCAAGCACTTCATTTTCCTTAGGGGTCGAATCAATAACAGATGCATGTGCCAAAACAAATTCAGGATGAAAACAAAAACTCAATAAACAAACCAACAACCATATATAATTCCTCATATCCTTGTTTTATCACCACCTTTTCTAATATGTGTTCTGCAAGAATTAGTATAAACAATACTTGTGAAATAATTGTGAAATGCAATGTTTTATACATAAAAACTAACATAAATGGTTCTAGTGTTTCATTCAGATATTCACATAGGAACTCTTCGCTTAGAAGGAAGGCCATCAAAAGAAAAACTAGAAGTGAACTATTTACAATACATACACCTTCGCTATTTAGTACTTATACATATCAATATCTGTGATATATTAAAATAATAATAGATAAGAAAAATAAACGAAAAGAAGGGTAAAATCGATGATTAGATATGCTCAAGAGAAAGATTTACACACCATTTTAGACATTTATAATGATGCAATTGTAAACAGCACAGCGGTTTACGACTATACACCTCACACCATTGAAGATAGAAGAACATGGTATAAACAAAAGTACGAAGCGGGATACCCTATAATTGTTTTTGAAGAAGATGATCAAATAATGGGCTTTGCCACTTTTGGTCCTTTTAGAGCTTGGCCTGCCTATAAATATACGATTGAGCATTCTGTTTATGTACATAAAGACCATCGAAGAAAAGGAATCGGATTACACTTATTAAAGGAACTAATCGTGATTGCCAATGAACAGAAATATGCGACGCTTGTGGCTGGAATTGATGCGACTAATGAGGCCAGCATCAAAATCCACGAAGGATTAGGCTTTATCCATTCTGGCACGATAAAAAAAGCAGGCTATAAATTCGGCAGGTGGCTGGACCTTGCCTTTTATCAATTAGATTTACAAGGACCAGATCATCCTACTGAACCTTGATACATATAGATTCAAGCCCCCTTATAAGTATGGGGGGCTTGAATTTATCATTGGAAATATAGGTGAAATCCAAATTCATGTAAACCATATGATTACTCTGCAAAGTAATTCAAGAAATGCTCTGCAGCTTTAGTCAAACGATTTCTTTTTAAGGATACGATGGCTGGTTCGATAAATAATGGAAAATCCTCAATTTCAAGTGTACTAATATTCTGATGAGAGATATCATGAATTTCCGATTTCGGAATGATTGAAATACCTATTTCTAGCGCAACAAAATTTAATACCGTAAATATATCGTTGCATTCTAGAACAATATTAGGAGAAAAATCACGTTTATTAAATTCGTTCAAAATGTCCCTATAAATGGATGAACCCTCCATAGAGCCTAACATAAGAAATGGATATTTAATGATTTCCTCTAAACTAATTGAACTTTTATTAAGCCCGTTTGCCCATGCAGCAGGAAGGGTGACTACAAAAGGTTCTCTCTTAAGTCTTTGCACTTGATACTCTTCTAAATTAGCTGGAGGAAGCATAAATGAAAGTTCAATTTTTCGTTCAATTAACAGTTTTTGCAGGTAAGTTGAATCCTCTTTCCAAATATTAACGAATACATTAGGATATTCGCTTCTAAACTCTTTGACCTTTTTAGGAAGTAAGTTAACACAACTCGATGATATACCAAGCGATAATGTTCCTCGAGTTCCTTCTTCTATTTCTTGTATTTCTTGCTTAACCTCTTTTATATCTTGCAGCATATGTACAGCATGGTTATATAAGACCCTCCCAGTTTCCGTTAACTCCCATTGTTGTCTATAGCGTTTAATTAAAACCGTTCCCAATTCCTTTTCCAATTGTTTAAGCTGTTGACTCAATGGCGGCTGTGCCATATGCAAGATTTCCGCTGCCTTCGTTATATTCCCTTCGTCAACGATTGTTTTAAAATACTTTAATTGCCTAAGATCCATTCATACACCCCCTAATCATACTTTTTTCATATAATATCATTATTATAAATATATTTTTCATATCACAAAAAGTTTGTTACAGTATTTATATCGCTAGCGTACAGTATTTGAAAAAGCCATCTCTTTAAATAAAAGAATCTATATAGCAATATCATTAAAGGGGACATTACTATGGAACGAACAGCAAAAAATATTAAAGACCAAATGACATTTGAATTAATTATCCAAATCTTAAAAGAACACGGTATTACAACTAATAAAGAGATACAAGATCGTTTAACAAACCAAGTTAAGCTTTCTTCAATGGACGAAGAGCTAAAACAACGTGTAATCGAACAAATTAAACATTAATTCTTTTGGTTGATAAACAGAAAAGAACGCTTAGAATGCCCTTATAAGGGTGATTTTAAGCGTTCTTTTTTCCATACATTCATTTTAACAAAACTCCGCATTATCAATGCATTCATATTTCACTACATTCTATACAAAACTTAAGCATGGCCGTTTAAGTCACCTTCTTTGGCTCCACTAATGTATACAACATTCCGCTAAAAATAAGGATTATTCCAATAACCTGCAAAGTCGAAGGTCTAAATCCTATTATAATGGTATCCAACAAGATAGCGACAGCCGGATCAACAAAAACTAGAGCAGATATAATGGGTGTAGATAGTTGTCTAAGACTGTCAAAAAATAAATAATAGACAATCCCCGTATGAATCAATCCTGTCCCTAAAATAAATAGCCAATTCGTTGAACTCAAATGATGAAACACGTTAAAGTCCATAAAGGGCAATAAAATAACGATTCCAACCGAAGTTTGAACAAATGTCATCGCATAAGCACTTAACCCTTGAATGCCTTTCCCTATAATCATCGTCATTGCATAACATATGGCTGCAAGTAAAGCCCATATAAAGCCTGAGCTTACGAAGTCTGAAAATGATGTTTGACCAGTAATGCCTATTATGAGGACACTTCCAAGGAAACACACAAAAACAGCCAAAAAAGACCATACATTCATTTTTTCCTTTAGAAAAATACTTCCGAAAATCAATACTAATATAGGAGCTAAATGATAGATAGAGATGGCAATGGTTATAGACATTTCCTCAAATGCTTTAAATAGAAATACCCAATTTAATACTAAAAACACACCACATAGCATTGTAACTAGTACATCTTTCTTTCTCCAAACCTCTACTTTATGCTGTCCTGTAACAAACCAGCACAAACCTAAAAATAGCGTGGCACAAATACAACGAACGAACACTAGCTCAGATGCCGGAACACCCGTTTTTACAGTGAAAAATCCAATTGATCCAAAAATGGACATGGCTAATATCATTTTCATCATAGCTGCTGATTTCATATACAATAGAACCTTTCCTTTATACTAATCTAGCATTTATCATAGCATATTTTTCCTAACTTCTTGTTGATTAAATGGTAGCATCTAATGCCGGACTTCCAATCAAAGAACTTAAAAAATTCTCCTGTGCCCCCTGCCTTACTCAAAGGTGAAGCACGCAGAAGAATTATTGTGAAATGATAAAGTAAAACTTCCATCAGTGGGGGTTTTTCTTCATCCCCCACTGATGGTTAGTTGAACCAATCGGACCTTTACGGGCAGTTGTCCCCCACCTCTCTTCCTTGTTCACTCTGAATCTTGAGGTGGGGGTCTTACTGCCCGTTAAGTGTGGGATAAATAAAACGAGCTCTTTGATTATCTGAAAATCAAAGAGCTCGTTGTTTATTTTGAGGACGTAACACCTTCAAAAGCCATCGATACTTTTGCAAATTCTTCATCACTTACAATTTCAGACAACTCTTCTCCCTCTTCCACTCGCAGAAAGAAAATATCCACATCTTCTTCTGTTTGCTGCTCTAATTCTTCTACAAAACCAACCGCAACATATTCATTTCCTTCTACACTTAGCGTACCTAAGACTTCGATGTCTTGTTCTTCATCATTTTCGTCAAATAGGGTGAAAATATCGCCAACTTCAATTTTATCCATATGACCGTGCTCCTTTATTAAAAAAATAAGTTCAGAATATCTATATTACCTTATCTTCTCCTAAAAAATAATAAAATATTCTAAAAACCCAAAATTCATAGTTGACTAATAAGAAAAATAAGTTTAAATTAAAAACAAGAATTTATTGCCTTTACTAAAAGGAATATCCAAGTGCATATGCTGATCAGACAAACTGAAGGCTGCATCTTATTACGTGTGTGACATGTAATGAAGATTGCAGTCTTTTTGTATTTTTAGAGAAAAAAGGGGGAGCTCACAGTGGTAAAAGCTAAAAAAGGCGCATTTCATTTTTTATTAATTCTTTCAGCATTAATGATGATTCTAGCAGGTTGCAGTAACAGTCAATCAAGCAGCAATGAGGAGAAGGAGGGATCTTCAGGCTCTAAAAAACCTGTGGAATTATTAAACGTCTCTTATGACCCAACTCGTGAATTGTATCAAGAATTTAATG
>DATMFE010000033.1:0-4914 GCA_035556295.1 Ureibacillus sp. | reverse complement strand
TCTTGAATTCGCTCTGTTACACAGCTCTTCAAGTGATTTTCTAATAAAACTTTGGAAAAACTATTTAGTGCAGATTGTATTGCTGAAACTTGAGTAATCACATCATCACAATAAGTATCTTTTTCAATGAGGCCTTTCACCCCGCGAATTTGACCTTCTATTCTATTTAGACGATTAATTAAACTCTTCTTTACCTTTTCAGAATGATGGCTTACCCTCTCAGAGTGACTCGAGCAACATGGTTCGATTTCTAATAAGTCCTCTTGGTTTTCACAATCCACTATAGCACCCCCTTACTTATATTATACTATACCCCCCTAATGTATACTACATGTTTTTAAAAAAAGTATCCATTTTTTCACTTTTAAAATGGATACACGTATTTTAGATGTTGCTAATCTACATCATCCAGGCTAGTTGAATGACTAATTGCAAATCGATTAAGTAATGTGCCAACATAATAGGAATTAGTCTCCTCGTTTTCGTATATATAAATCCTAATGCAAGGGCAAGTGGAATGAACGATAAAAATCTCCATAACATATAAGGTATATCAAATACTAAAGGCAAGGCAACATGTTGAAAGGCAAGTGCCAAACCAGCCAGAATAATGGCTAGCCACTGTTTTCCTGTAATGGCATGGAGACGCGGAAGGGCATATCCGATATAGGTAGGGGTTTCAACCAGCCCGTTTGTTAAAGGGAACAGAATCAACGCAAGGACTAGTGCCCATACAGGGATTTCTTGAAACATTGTCGTAGGTAGACTAAATGTGCCAAATAACAGATAGGCAACTGCATATAATGGCACCGCACCTAAAACAAACCCTACTAACACTAACCATAATGTTTCTACAGCATATTTCCGTTGACTACCCTTTTGATAATTGAACATACCCTTATATGGAATTCCTTCTTTTCTTAAAAAAGACCTTAAAATAAAATACGTTGCGATGTTTGCTAATATCGCTTGGAAAGGCCACCACTTTTCCGCAGCTTTTAAAGGTGTTTCACTTCCTAACACGGAAAATAGACCCACAAAAACAGCTCCAAACACAATAAATAATAACGTACGCATCATTAATGAAAAGAAAACTCGATAATTCCAATTCGGATCTATTGGTCGTGTTAAATGAAGGCCATTTTTCTGTAAATCGATATTGTCCATAACTCCACCCCATTTATATAGGTTTAAACATGGTACGCACTTCAAAATGGATATCAAATATTAAACAATTTATTCCAATTATTCATTTTTTATTTAAGTTATAGAAGGAACTAGTTAAATCATCATAATAAAAACCATATATTCGTTATAATTGTTGTAGTAATGTGTAAGGCAGCATGTGAAACCATTGCAATCTCGAGACCTTTTTTCCAATATAACCAGCCAAATACAATTCCGCCAATTCCATTAAGAAGCAGCATTCGAGTTAAAATAAGCGGTGTTAATGGAGCAGCTAACATATTAACGCCTAAGTGACCTAATGCAAATAAGATGGAACTAATGATAATACTAATCCAAAATATTGCTGGAGAAGGGGCTGATTTTGACCGTTGAAAAACTTTCCACATAATCCAAATAAGCAAAGACATGAATCCCCATCGGAGTAATAGTTCCTCGACTATTCCACCGTAGAATATTCCATTTAACGTATTTACAAGATTCCTTGAATCCACACTCATTTTTAAAGTTTCCGGTAGATATGGTTGAAATATCAGCTCAAAGATAAAGAAAATAGCAGATACAATAACCCCTAGAATAATTCCAATAGGAAGATTCGATGTAAACGTCTTCCATATGCCTTTATTCCCTTGCATATGGTGATATAAATATGAGTCCAGCTTTAATTTTGGAGCTGTCAGTTGGCCAACTATAATGGCAATAATTAAAAGAATCAGTGGATTAATCAAGGAACTAATAACAAGCACTTCAAAGGGAAGGTCAGGTACATTCGGAAGTGATTGTAACTGTTCCTCCAATAACGGAATCATAGCGGGTACTAAAAATCCGATTCCTATAAGACCTATACATAAAAAGGCCAAAAATGTTTTCCAAAACGTCCGATTTTTCATATCCCATTCCTCCCCTAACTTTATTACTATGACGTTTAGCACTATCCATTCGTTCACTACAAAGATATTTTTCTAAAAACATCTTTATTTATCTTGTATGAAGAAGCTTTTGAGCAATTAAAATCTGAACAAATAAAATAACCTCAGCTCCATAAAATACAGAGCTAAGGTTTGAATCTAGAAATAAACTTATTCATCGTGAACCTTTCTTATATTCGCTGAATATGTGTATCTTTAAAGTCGCTGTCATATTTTAATCCATAACCTAGTAGTCGGTCCATTCCAATATGGGCAATCCAGATTAAACTGACCATAACTAAAGTTTGAACGCTCACCATCATTCCAATGACGTATAGAACAATAGGGATAGAATATGAATGAAATACATTATATATATTTGCCCCTACTTTCTTATTGATGAAATAACCTACCATAGAAATATCGGGAACAAGGAGAAGAATAAGAAATAACAGCCAACTAAAATGATGGGAATAATATAGGTAAATAGATGCTAGAAATACAACTAATCCTTCAATTTTAATGAACGATTTAATCATCTGTTAGACTCCTGACTTCTTCAGTCTTTTCCTGCAAACCTTTTCTTATATACAATTAATCTATCGAATATAATAACTAAATATTCCGTTACATTGTCAAAAAACATTACCAATCAATAATGTTCTTGTTTGATGCGCTCGTAATGACTACCTGAGCATTAAGCCAAACTTCATTCAGTCAGTGGGGATCTAGATTGCCTTGTATCCCCACTGAACGCGAATTAATCCAAATGTTTCGAAGTTTGCTCATTTGTTAATAGTAACGATAAATATTTAGCAACGACTGCTGCCTGTCCACTTGATGAAGCTATACTCGAAAATAAAGGATTTGTACAAATATCTCCAATAGCATAAATAGCACCGTTGCTTGTTTGACCTATACGGTCGGTCACAATCAATCCATCCTCCGCTACTTTAACAAGACCTTTCACAAGCTCACTGTTTGGTTTACTTCCTATCCGTAGGAAAACAGCATCCACCCTCAATGCAAACGATTCCCCTTTGTTATTTAGCAAATCGATTGAAGTCACGCACTGTTCTCCGTGGATAGAAGTCACTCGAGTATTTGTGATTATTTTTATATTCTCTTTCTTGGTTGCGATATCCATATATTGACTTCTCGCCTTGAAGTTTTCAGATCGGTGAATCAAGTAAACGGCAGCGTCCGCATCCGCTAAAAGAATAGCCCCCTCTAAAGCTCGATCTCCTCCTCCTACAACGGCTACGACTTTATTTTTAAATCGATATCTATCTGCTGTCGCAGAGTAAACTTCTCCTCTAGCAATCATCTCCCTTTCTCCCGGAACTTCAAGCAACTTTGGTACTGACCCCATTGCTAAAACTAAATAATGAAAGTGAAGTTCTTCTATCTTATTCTCCTGTTGAATTTTAAGAATTTTTGATGAAACATCGATGGATAAAATCTTTGTATGTAATCTATATAGACATCCTGCATTATGAAAATAAGCGGCAAATTCCTGTTGCATTTCCTTTCCGTTTTTAGTATATAAGCCTGGATAATCTATAATTTCATTATGAATTTGGGTTAATTGTCCACCTAACTTCTCTTCTTTTTCGAGAAGAAGATGATCAATCCCCAGCCTCTTACACCATATTGCTGCTGACATTCCCGCTGGCCCTCCGCCAATAATGATGACATCAATATGTTTCATGAAATCCCCACCCAAGCTTCTGTTTGTAAAAACTTTTCAAACTCTAGCCAATTTCCAATTCTCGGAACTTCAATATCTCTGTTGTAAGGATAATCCATAGCAACAGCAAGCCTTCCAGTAGCGGCAAATTCCTTTAAATTATGCGGGGCATCGTCAAGTAACAAGTCACCGACAATCATGTTTTTTCGATGAGTAAAAATCATGTTATGCTTCCCTATAAAAGGAAGATGTTTTTCCGCCCATATTTCTTTCTCGGCAAAGGCGCTCGAAACACTGCTCGTTACGATTAAAATTTCATAATCCTTGTATAATCTTTTTAAAACTTCTACTGCATGCGGAAGCGGCTTTAAACGACTAAATAAACCTGGTTCTTTCAAATAATCATATATTTTCATGCCACATTCAGGCTTTACATATTTTTCAGAATTCCAGCACTTTAATTGATCAACAGTTAAATTATCATCATAGTCTTTATTATATCGATAATGCCATTCTGACATTAAATCACATATGACAGAATCCATATCAATTAGTAATGTTCTCATGAAAATACTCCCCTCTTTTAAATATATTTATTTATCATTTAAAATTTTTATGCTGATGTATTAATTCGGAAATGTAGTGGAATTTCTTTTTCTCTATTAATAAAAAAGGCGTACCCCAATTTAATTTAGGTTACGCCTTTTCTGTTCCTATAAAACACTAGGTCTTTGAAGAATCGATAAAAACTCTGCACGTGTCTCAGATCTATCAGCAAATATTCCGCGAACAGATGATGTTGCAGTCGAAGCATTCGACTTTTTGATTCCTCTGCCACACATACACATATGCTTGGCTTCAATTACTACCATCGTGCCTTTAGGTTGTAAAATTTCTTCAATGGCCTCTGCAATTTCAGTTGTTAATCGTTCTTGAACCTGAAATCTCTTCGCATATCCTTCCACCATACGAGCAATCTTCGACAACCCTGTAATTTTTTCATTAGGGATATATCCTACATGGGCTACACCAAAAAAAGGAGCAAAGTGATGTTCGCACATCGAATAAAATTCAATATCTCTTACTAAAACCAACTCCTGATGATTTACATCAAAAGTCTTTAACAAATGA
>DATMFE010000032.1:0-4373 GCA_035556295.1 Ureibacillus sp. | reverse complement strand
AGTGAAGCAAAGCGTGGCTATGAGATTTTTGACACCAAAATGGATAATTGTATAAAAGTCTTGTTAAAACCTTGAGGAAGGAGGTAGAAAAAATGAATTACGCTTTACATGAAGTTCTTGAGGTCCATGAAATGGCTGCATTTAAGACCAATTGCTTGACTAAGTCCAAAACGATGAGAGGATTAGTTACAGATCAGCAATTAAAAGATATTATGCAGCAAGACATAGATGTATCTACGAGACAATTACAAGAATATGCTTCTATCCTTTCCAACGCTAAGCAGTAAAATAGGAGATGAATACACATGAATCCAATTATTGAAAATTTAACTGGCATGAATGCCCTATCGGATCAAGTGGTTGCAATGGATTTATTGATTGCAGCTAAAAGTGGAGTTAGAAATTACGCCATGGCAGTTACGGAGGCAGGAACACCTGAAATTAAAGAAATGCTCACTCACCATTTAGTAGAAGCTCTTGATATGCATGAACAAATTTCTGCATATATGGTAGAAAAAGGATGGTATCATGTTTGGGATACAAATGAACAAATCACTTTAGATTTAAATAATATCGATACGGCATTGAACTTGCCCACTCTATAAAAATAAAATAGGAGCAGTTTAACATTACCAACCTAAACTGTTCCTGACAATCCATATATATCTTAAAAAAGTTCTGAAGGGACTTGTAATGTTTACAGGGTATGAAGAATAAAAACAATATAAAAGGCAAGCCTAAGAAAAGGAGACTATAAATGGGAACAATTAAACCAATTAAGATAGGCTTAAAAAAATCAAATCCTGATAGAAAATTGACGGCTCCAGAAATGGGAAAACTCTGGGCAACCTATATGGGTAATAGCATGTGTAATTGTATTTTAAATTATTTTCTACAACATGTTGAAGATCAAGACATAAAAAAGCTAGTAGAACATGCGAAAAGACTAACTGAAGAATTTCAAAGTAGCGTCAAAGAGATATTTATCAAAGAAAATATACCTATTCCACATGGCTTTACAGAGGAAGACGTTAATCTAGATGCTCCAAGATTATTTGAAGATGAATTTTATGTATATTATTTAAAGTATGCAGGAAAAGCAGGACTTAGCATTTATAGTATCGCTATACCTTTAATATATAGAGAAGATGTACGCAATTTCTTAACTTACTGTATGAACTCGACCATGGAATTAATGGAAGAAATTAAAACCATTTTAATGGATAAAAGCCTTATTATTGCCCCACCCATTATTCCAGCTCCAGAACAAGTAAAAATTGCCAGTACTGATTATTTGAGTGGTTTTGTTGGAGATGTTCGTCCTCTACACGCGTTAGAAATTGCTCATTTATACGATAATATTGAAAATAACGTAACAAGCAAAGCTTTAATCATGGCTTTTAGTCAAGTTGCCAAAAGCCAAAAAGTTAGAGACATATTTGTAAAAGGAAAAGATCTTACCCATAAAGCAGTTGAACATTACATAGAAAAACTTCATCGTGAGAACTTACCTGCTCCAGAATTTATTGACCATTTAGTCACAACTTCAACTTTCGCACCTTTTTCGGATAAACTAATGCTGTTTCATAAGGTCGATATGTTTTCCATGAAAATAAGAGCATTTGGGAATTCACTAGCTGTAAATGGCAGACATGATTTAGCGTTACTTTATGGGAGATCTTTAATGAATATAGCAAATTTTGTTAAGGATGCATCAAATATTATGATGGAAAATGGATGGATGGAAATTCCACCAGAGGCTGTAGATAGAGAAAATTTAGCTTCAAAATAGTATTAGTGAAAATAACAAAAACCCCTTATGGAAGGTTGTTTTGCATGTAATTTCCGATAAGCCGTTTTATGTTAACTAAATAAGGTCTATTTAAGTTGATAATGTATTAAAAAAACAAAAGAAACTATCTCATCCTTAATAGTTTCTTTTGCCCCGCGGATTAGGATATTAGATAGATACCTCGCGGTGTCTTGGATAGTTTGCTCAAATGTTGGAATAGCTACGCAGTCTTAAGAATTATAGCAGGAAATATTATGTTTCTGCTCTTATTTACTTAGTTTAATTACTACTGCAAGCTGATAATGCTAGCAATAATACAGTAGAAGTTGTTAACACCTTTTTCATACATGCACCTTCAACTCTCTACTAATCATTTCTTACTTATCAACCTGTAACTACTGTTAATAAAAGGTAGAAACTTTGTGTATTTTATCACGCTTTTTGTATTTATGAACATCACTACTACCTAACCTAATAATCTTATTCTTGTACGGCCTGAAATCCTCTTTTATAGGTAAAAAAAGAGCATAAATCCGTTGGTCCCCAACAAAATTTATGCTCTTTCTTTAATAAACCTTTTACGAATTCACTTTTCATCTCGTCACAAATAATTTCAGATGTATGATTCCTATAAAACTACAAACGGCCTTACACAATATCTCGATTCAATTTTTCATCTTTAACCACTTTAATTCTTTCCACTTTTCCTACAAGGAAGATGTACGAAAGTGCTCCTAAAAGGGCCAATGCCGCTATGAATACTAGCGCTGGAGCAAAGTTTCCTCCTTTAGCTAAGAAACCAATAACAATTGGAACGATGATAGAAGCTAAACCTCCGATAAAGTTAAAAACTCCCCCTGTCAGACCCACTAAATGTTTAGGTGCTAGCGTCGAGACAAACACCCACGTAATAGAAGCCAGACCATTTCCAAAAAACGCAATAGCCATAAACATGATAATGAGAGATGTGCTATTTACATAATTGGCTCCGATAATTGAAGTTGATAAAAGCAGACCTACGATAATCGGTGTTTTTCTTGCAATACCTAAAGATACTCCTTTTTTCACTAAGGCGTCAGATACAAAGCCAGATAATAATACTCCTACAAATGCTGCTAAAAATGGAGCTGATGCTAAGAATCCTGATTTTAAGAAATCTAACCCTCTGTATTCCACAAGGTACGTTGGAAACCAGGTAAGGAAGAACCATAAAGTAGAGTTGACGGCAAACTGTCCTAAGTAGATGCCCCATAGCTTTCTGTGAGAAAAGGCTTCTTTAAGATTTCCCCATTCGAACTTTGCTTTTTCTCCTTTCGTATCAGCAGCTTTAACTAAGCCTCCACCTTCTTCGATATGCTGCAATTCTGCTTTATTTACTTTGCTATGCTGAGAAGGATCACGATAAAAGATGTACCATATAATGCCCCATGCTATACCGATAACCCCTGTAGTAATAAACAGACCTCTCCACCCTAAAAAGTGCTGAATGGTCACCAATGTAGGTGTTAAAAATGCCAGCCCTGCAAACTGCCCTGAAGTATAAAAAGCAATAGCTGATGCTCTTTCCTGATTTGGAAACCAGCTGGTAACTACTTTATTATTGGTAGGAAAAGCCGGCGCTTCGAACGCTCCTGTCGCTAGACGCAGACCAAAAAGACTCACAAATCCTTTAGTAAATCCTTGTAATAATGTAACAATAGACCAGGTAATTAAGCTAACGGCATACGTAACACGAGCGCCAAAACGGTCAGCCATTACCCCTCCTGGTATTTGTAAAGCGGCATAAGCCCATCCAAAGGCTGAAAATATAAGGCCCAGTTCTACGGATGATAGCTTTAAATCCTTGGACATGGCCGTGGCGGCTACAGAAATATTACTTCGATCCATATAGTTGATAACAACGCTTACGAAAATAAATGCTAAAACACGAAATCTAACGCGAGTCGGCTTTTCGCTATACCCCTTCATTCCCTTATCCCCCTGTATATGACTAGTTTAAAAAGAAGATCTGACTGACCGTTATTTATCAATCAGACCTTTCCTGCTAAAATGGTTTCCCCATTACCATTCTGCTACAGAACCATCTTTATGACGCCATACTGGATTACGCCAATTATGACCGATATCAGCCATTTTTCTAACATGGTCTTCATTAATTTCAATACCTAAGCCAGGTCCGTCAGGAATCTTTACGAATCCTTCTTCATATTTAAATACGTGGTTATCAACAATATAATCTAGTAAATCACTGCCTTGGTTATAGTGAATGCCTAAACTTTGCTCTTGAATAAATGCGTTGTGGCACGTTGCATCTACTTGAAGACAAGCGGCTAATGCAATAGGTCCTAACGGGCAATGAGGCGCAGCTGCTACATCAAAGGCTTCAGCCATTGAAATAATTTTCTTACATTCTGTAATTCCTCCTGCATGTGATAAATCAGGCTGAATAATATCAACGTAGCCGTCTGTTAAGAGCTTTTTAAACTCCCATTTTGAAAACATTCTTTCTCCCGTCGCAATAGGAATGGATACATGGTTGGCAATTTCTCTTAATGCCTCATTGTTTTCGGGCAAAACCGGC
>DATMFE010000031.1:0-14563 GCA_035556295.1 Ureibacillus sp. | reverse complement strand
ATTTTCTGTTGAACTTAACGTTAACGTCAATGTTATACTATAGCAAATTAGAAGAGGTGATGAAGGTGAAAACAATCCAAGAAGTAGCGAAACAATTTAATGTGTCCACTAGAACACTTCGATACTACGAAGAGATTGGTTTACTTTCTCCAAGTCGATCCCATTCGAATCAACGAACCTTTTCGAAAAAAGAATTAGCAAAGTTAAAACTCATCTTTCGTGGCAAAAAATACGGCTTTTCACTTGAGGAAATAAAGGAGATGGTGCTGCTATTTGATTTCGACCGTACAGGAGTCCAACAGCTAGAAAGGACAGTAGAATACGGCGAACAAAAGATGAAAGAAATTGATGCGAAAATTTCGGAGCTACTGCAAATGAGACAAGAGTTAATGGAGTTACACGGTATGTTTAGTGAAAAATTAACGAAGTTAAAAGGGAGAGATGTTGATGAATAGTTCGAATTTATTAGCAAGAAATGCCCGTAAATACCCTACAAATGAAGCAGTCATTTGTCATGGAAGAAGAATTACTTACAAAGAGTTAGATGACCAAGTAAATCGCTTTAGTAATGCGCTTATCAGCTTAGGCTTAGGAAAAGGCGACAAAGTGTTAATTTTCATGCCAAATGTCCTTGAGTTTGTCGTTAGTTATTTTGCCATCCAACGAATTGGCGCAATTGTTGTACCCGTTAATGCTAAGTTTACATTAACAGAAGTGGAGTATGTTGCAGAACACTCAGAAGCTTCGGCAATTATTGCTCACGAATTCATTTTTGCATCAGTTGAAAAAATCACAACAATTCCAACGAAAATAAAAACTGGTGCCGCAAAAGAAGACTGGCACAGTTACAATGAGTTAATTGTAAGCGGTAACAACCAGGAGGTTCAATGTACGTTAAAAGAAGATGATCTATCTACAATTTTATATACATCAGGTACAACAGGAAAGCCAAAAGGAGTCCTTTTCAGCTATCGAAATATTTTAGCAGTTTCACACATGATTTCGATTGAAATGGAAGTAAAACCAGAGAGTCGCATATTGTTAATGATGCCACTCACGCATTCAGCACCGATTCATTTATTCCTTATGTCTGCTGTTTTAGTTGGCGCAACTAACGTTTTAACGCCGACGTTTACACCCGATTTATTCATTGACTCGATTGAAAAAGAAAAAACAACGCACTTTTTTGGAGCTCCTGTTGCTTATTTAGTAACAGCATCCCATCCTAGACTTCAATCTGCTGATCTTTCTTCTATGAAATGGTGGGTTTATGGCGGGGCACCATTATCAGAAAAGGAAGTTCTTCACGTACAACAAGCATTTAAGACAGACAATTTAACGTGTGTTTATGGCTTAACCGAAGCTGGACCAAGCGGATCATTACTATTTGGTCATGAACACAAAAATAAGGCAGGAAGTATTGGGAAACGTGCGCCATTTGGTACTGAACTTCGGATTGTAAATGAAAATGGAGCAGATGTTGGTACGGGTGAAATTGGAGAAGTCGTACTCTATGGTGAAGGGAATATGGTAGGTTATTACCGAGATGAAGAAGCAACGAAAGCAGCTTTCCTAGGTGAGTGGGTAAAAACTAGCGATTTAGCACGTTTTGATGAAGACGGCTATATATGGGTTGTAGACCGTAAAAAGGATGTCATTATTTCAGGTGGAGTTAATATTTATCCAAAAGAAATTGAGGATCGAATTCTTCAGTTTGAGGGTATTTTTGAAGTAGCTGTCATTGGTGTACCACATGAGGAATGGGGAGAAACTGTAAAAGCCATTTATGCAGCGAAGACTCCGATTAATGAACAAGAGCTAAAAGACTATCTAACTTTACATCTAGCGAAATATAAAGTACCACGTCTATATGAACAAGTGGAAGCACTTCCTCGTAACGCATCAGGAAAAATACTAAAACAACAATTGAAACAGCAGGTGGTGAGTCGATGAAGGTTCTTCAATCAAAGGTAGAGCGAGAAACAAACTTCTTTGAAAAAGACGATACACTTCAAAAAATCTTAGAAGAGATGCTAGATAAAGAGTTTTTAGATTTTGCGAAGATAGAATTGGATGACTTCGGAAAACTTGTAGCTGGAGAAATTGATGAACGGGCAAAACATACGGATCGTGAAGGCGAGCCTCGATTAAAGCGTTACAATAAGTTTGGTGAAGAAGTATCGGAAGTTTGGGTAAATGAAGGCTATAAAAAAACGATAGAACAATCCTATAACACTGGAATAGTTGGCTATGTGCATAAGGAAATACCTCAACTTGGACGTAAAGGAAACTATGTATATAGCTTTGCCCAAGGGTACTTATTATCACAATCAGAGCCAGGGTTTTATTGTCCTGTAACGCTAACAATGGCAACAGCGTATTTACTTGATCATTATGCAAGTGATGAACTAAAGGCGAAATTCCTTCCTCACGTTTGCTCAACAGGTGAAGTGGAGCTATTTGAAGGAGCCACTTTTTTAACGGAACGTCAAGGGGGCTCCGATGTTGGGGCAAACGTTGTAGAAGCGCGATTTGATGGTAAGAATTATCGATTATATGGAGAGAAGTATTTCGCTTCTAATGCAGGTATGTGTGGCGTAGCAATGGTGTTAGCACGCATGCCAGGTGCTGCAAAAGGTTCGAAAGGATTAACACTTTTTGCGGTACCTTGGCGTAATGAAGATGGAACAGTCAATGGTCTACGTATTCGTCGTTTGAAAGATAAGTTAGGGGTCCGTGCAGTTCCTTCGGGAGAAATAGAATTCGATGGTGCGGTTGCCTACGTTGTTGGTGATCCGAATAAAGGAATTTACTACATGCTTGAGGCGCTTAATCTTTCAAGAATATGTAATGCCATTGCGTCTGTGGGTATTATACGACGTGCTTATTTAGAAGCGAAACACTATGTTTCAAATCGAGAGGCATTTGGGCAAGTATTAACAAATTATCCTATGATTCAAGATTCGTTAGCAAAGTTTTCTGCGAAGGTACATGTGGAAGTGGCAACAACGTTTGATTTAATTAAATTATACGATGAAGTAACAAACGGACGAGGATCAGAACGTGACATCATACTAAATCGTTTGAATATCGCGATTATGAAAAAAGAAACTGCAGAACAAGCTGTAAAGCATGCAAGTGAAGCAATCGAACTTCACGGCGGAAATGGGTATATTGAAGACTTTGTTACACCTCGTTTATTACGAGATGCACAAGTGTTAACCGTTTGGGAAGGAACTGCCAATATATTGGCGCTTGAGGTAATTCGTCTATTTAAAAAGTTTAATGCGCATGCCTTATTTGTGGATGAAATGACGAATCGTCTTTCAAAACTGAATTCTAGTCATTTAAAAGAGATTGTAGTGAAAAAGCTAGATGAACTGTCAGATGAGCTCAATGTATTTATTTCTTTAGACGATGCTATGCAAACATTTGAAAGCAAGAAGATTGCTGAAAAAATGGCATTGATCTATGAAAGTGTTGTTGCCGTGGAATGGGCAGCAAAGTATGGTGGGAAATATGAGAAGCTTGCTGAAATTTATTTGGAAGATAGTTGGGAGCTTCGCGAAATTGGCGACCCGATGAAAACAGTAGAATACTTTTACGAAATCATATAAATAACAAGGTGCCTAGCATTTAATTAGTCCTGAACAATCAGGAATTGTTAAGTGTTAGGCACCTTTTTTAATTCCAATTAAAAAACTATGAATTACCTATTGACTTATGAATTGTCAGAAAGTAAAATCAATTCATGAATTTATCCGACTTTTCAAAGTGAGAAAGTAGGGATTAGGAGCCGGAGAGAATTTGATAAGGAGGATTTTTGATGAAAGAGTTATTTGTAAAAACAGAACAACAAAAAAATTGGTTAGAGAAATTAGCCACGTTAGAACAAACCGTTAAAAATAATGCTGCACAAATCGATGAGGAGTCGAGCTTTCCAAGAGAGCATATTCGACTCCTTCGTGAAATTGGCTATACAAAAATCACATTACCAAAAGAACTTGGTGGGGACGGCCTAAATGTTTTTGAAGCAATCGCCCTTCAAGAAACGTTAAGTAGCTTTGATGGAAGTACTGCGCTAGCGACCGCTTGGACTCTTCTGACAGTAGGAGAATTATTTGAAAATAAATATTGGGAGCCAACTAAACTAGCTTCCTTTGCCGAAGCTGTTAAACAAGGTGCAATCATTAATCGTGCGGTAAGTGAAGTAGCAACTGGAAGTCCAATTCGAGGAGGACGTCCTGGAACGCAGGCTGTTCGACAAGGAGATAAGTGGGTTATTAACGGTAGAAAAAGCTATACAACAGGCTCGCCCGAACTTGATTATTTCTTGACATCCGCATGGATTGAAGAAAAAGAAAAAGTAGGATTTTTCTTAATCCATAAAGATACACCAGGTTTATCGATAGACGAAACTTGGGATGTTATTGCGATGCGAGGAACTGGTAGCCATGATTTAGTACTTGAAAATGTAGTGGTGGATGATTCAGATTTGGTTGAACTTCCAACATATAACACTGGCTTTAAATTAAATGGTTGGCTTTTATTAATTCCTGCTACATATTTGGGCATAGCACAAGCTGCAAGGGATTATGCACTTAGATTTGCAAATACTCATTCACCAAACAGTATTCAAGGAACGATTGCAAGTTTACCAAATGTTCAAAGCTTACTAGGCGAAATAGAATTAGAGCTTACAACTGCACGTTTTGCTTTATACGGAGCAGCTCAGAATTACGTTGAGTTGAAACAAAAAGAAAAAGAAGGTTACGAACTAACTGAAGCTGAAGGAACAGTGATTGTTAACGCTGTTAATACCGCAAAACATGTTGTGACAAACGCTGCATTAAAAGTTGTAGACAAAGCAATGCGAGTTGTAGGAGCGAAAAGTCTACAAAGACAAAATCCGTTACAACGTTATTATCGTGATGTTCGTGCAGGGCTTCATAATCCACCGATGGATGACTTAACGATTAAAAAATTAGCTGAGTTTGCATTAAAACAAGATGAAAACAAAGGAGATCGATAATCATGAAATTCAATAAATTACTTAAATTTGCTGCTGTAGGTTTTGCCTCTATTTCAATTTTAGCTGCTTGCGGAAATGGAGGAAGTGAAGGAGCTTCATCAGGAGCAAAAACAACAGAAGATGGTAAAGAGGTACAAATTGTCAAAGTTGCATACGATCAAGCTAGTAAGCCAATGACGTATATTGATGAAAACGGGAATGCCACTGGATATGATGTAGAAGTGATGAAATTAGTTGATGAGCTTTTACCAGAGTACCAATTTGAATATGTTGGAACGACAAGTGATGATTTATTAATTGGCGTTGAACAAGGAAAATATGACGCTGGTGTTAAAAATGCATTCTGGACTGAAGAACGTACACATAAATTCATCTTCCCTCAAGAGTTTTTAGGTTTAAGTAGCGCGGGGATTGTGTTGAAAAAAGAAAATGAAAACATTAAAGACTTAAGTGATTTTGCATCTGCAGGAATGACTCTTGCACCTATTGCTGCGAACAATGCTCAATATACAGTTATTGACGAATATAACAAAGCTAATCCTGATAATCCTGTAAAACTGAAAGCTGGTGAAGAATTCACAGTTGACGTTGTTCAATGGGTAAATGAAGGTCGTGTAGATGGTGGGGTAATGATTGAAGGATCATTTAAAGGTCAAGTATTAACTGAAGGTGGACCATATTACAATCTAAAAGATGAAGTTGTTTACAATGAATTTGCAGTGATTAAAACGTGGCCATTATTCAACAAAAAAGAGCAAGAATTTGCGGATGCATATGACAAAGCTATTAAGCAACTAAAAGAAGAAGGTAAATTACGTGAGTTAAGTACTCAATTCTATGGTAGAGATTTATTTGAAGTACTAGATCAAGTTCAACGTTAATCAAAATTGAAGGGCGACCAGTTTCAGATACTCTGGAGCCCTTTCGTTATTAAATCTTTCATATCGAAAGTGGTGAGTAGATGGAAAAATATTTTGATATAAATTACCTTTGGACGGCACTTCCTCAGCTAATACCATTTTTATGGATTACCTTATTTGTTGCAGCATTAGCCGTCGTATTTGGTAGTTTATTAGGATTAATTATTGCTGTTTTTAAATTATCTAAGAATAGGTTTTTACAGTTTCTAGCGAATAGTTACATTACAATAATGCGTTGTACTCCTTCTATCGTTCTATTATTCCTTGTTTATTACGGAATTCCAGCTTTTGCGGATTCTTTCTTTGGCATCTATCTACAAGATGTACATACTGGAATATTTGTGGTCATCACATTCAGCTTACAATTTGCTGCAATGATGGCTGAAGTAATTAGATCCGCATATTTAGCAATAGATAAAGGGCAGTATGAGGCTGCAGTAAGTGTTGGATTAACGCCATTCCAAGCTTATGCACGTATTATTTTTCCACAAGCTATAGTAATTGCTCTACCAAACTTCGGTAATGGACTAATCTCAGTTCTACAAGAAGGGTCGCTCGCCTATACAATAGGATTTATTGATATTGTAGGAAAGGCAAATTTAATAATTGCAAATAACTACAATACTCATGCTTTAGAGATATACATTGCACTAGCAGTCTTTTATTGGATCCTTTCCATTGCCATCGAGAAATTCTTTGGAATGCTAGAAAGAATGTTTAGTAAAGGGCAACGCTCATTAAAAACAAGTTAAGGAGGCGCATGGAAGATGAATTCAAACTTTATTAATATGGAATTTCTTATCGACACATTTTTCGTTGCACTAAGTGGTGTGCCCATTGCGCTTTTTGTAACGGTAGTTGCTCTTGCTATAGCAGTTCCAATTGGATTTTTCCTTGCACTATCAAGAATTAATGAAATTCCAGTTTTAAATGGTTTTACGAAAGTGTATGTATCCTTTGTTCGCGGAACACCTATTATCATACAAATATTTGTTTTATATAGTATTCTTCCACTAATATTAGCGGGGATATTTGAACGGTACAATATTGATTTCCCGATTTATGAAGTAAACCCACTTTGGTATGCATTTGTCATTTTCTCTTTTAACACTGCTGCTGTCTTAATTGAAGTGTTTCGTTCAGCCTTAAAAACAGTGAATGCTGGACAATTAGAAGCGGCATACTCAGTTGGTTTAACGACTGCACAGGCTTATCGAAGAATTGTTATTCCTCAAATGCTAGTATCTGCAATGCCAAATCTATGTACAGCAACTATCAATTTAATAAAAGCTACGTCTTTGGGTTATGCCATTTCGCTACAAGAAATTACGTTGAAAGCAAAAGTGGCGGCAAATGTGGGATACAACTATTTAGAAGCATATATTGATATCTTTATAGTTTACTTGATTTTATGTATTACAGTTGAATATTTATTTAAAGTCTTTGAAAAACGATTAAGTCGCTATAAGGCTGTTGCTACTGCGTAGGAGGGAATACGATGTTAGAAATTCAAAATGTTCATAAATCATTTGGTAAGAATGAGATATTAAAAGGTGTTAATCTTACGGTAGATAAAGGTGATGTTGTTGTCATACTTGGTCCAAGTGGATCTGGAAAAACAACACTTTTGCGATGCATAAATTTTCTAGAACGAGCTGATCAAGGTACTGCACAATTTGATGATTTAGCCGTGAATTTGCATTCAGCTTCAAAAAAAGAAGTATTAGCCGTTCGTAAGAAAACAGCGTTTGTTTTCCAAAACTATAATTTATTTAATAATAAAACGGCAATCGAAAATGTGGCAGAGGGCCTCATTGTTGGAAGGAAAATTTCTAAGGAAGAGGCGTACAAAATCTCACGTGAAGCTCTAAATAAGGTAGGTTTATCAGACAAATACGATTCCTATCCCAGCCAATTATCTGGTGGGCAGCAGCAACGTGTAGGGATTGCCCGAGCAGTAGCGTTAAATCCAGATGTTATTTTATTTGATGAGCCAACATCAGCTTTAGACCCAGAATTAGTTGGCGAAGTACTTGAGGTAATGAAAGAGATTGCGCGTGAAGGAACAACAATGATTGTTGTTACCCACGAAATGGGATTTGCAAAAGATGTGGCGAAAAAGGTTATCTTTATGGATGGGGGAAACATTGTAGAAGAAGGTACTCCTCATGAAATTTTCATAACACCAAAGGAAGAACGTACACGCAGATTCTTACGACGTGTGTTGCCAGGCGAGTATGATTTTGAGATTTAAAAATAGATGCGTTAAGGGCCAGCTTCGTTTTGGAGCTGGTTTTTTTAGTAATAGGTACGATTGTGTTATAGCTTGTAGAGTTTTTTAGTGATAGAAGTGAACTCGCAAGTAAATTTGTTAGAAACACAAGTAACCAGGTGATTATCGCAAGTAATTGATTCAATTTCGCAAGTAAAATTTAAGGGTATCAGGAACTCGCAAGTAAATCAGGTAAAAACGCAAGTAACCTGGTGATTATCGCAAGTAATTGATTCAAATTCGCAAGTAAAGTTTAAGGGTATCAGGAACTCGCAAGTAAATCGGTCAAAAACGCAAGTAACAGGTTGATTTCCGCAAGTACCGCAATCAGATTCGCAAATTACAGTTTCGAGATGTTATAATTTCGTTAAATAAGTGCGCCTAGGGGGATTAGACAATGAAACTCTATACAAAAACTGGGGACAAAGGAAAAACAGGTTTATTAGGTGGTCGTGTCAGTAAAGATGATTTACGAGTAGAAGCTTATGGTACGATCGATGAGCTCAATTCTTTTATTGGTAAAGCAGTTACAGAGTTGGATCAGAAATTATTTAAAGACATTATTGAAGACTTAGAAACGATTCAACACGAATTATTCGATTGCGGTGGAGATTTAGCAAACGTAATGAAAGAGAGAAAATATAAACTTCAAGAAGCTTCTGTTGAAGTGTTAGAAAAGCGTATTGATGTCTTAACAGAAGAAGTTCCTCCTTTAAAACGTTTTATTTTACCTGGTGGGACGCCTGCCTCAGCTACAATTCATATAGCAAGAACAGTTTGCAGACGTGCAGAACGCCGTGTAGTTTCACTTATGAACGCAGTTGAAGATGTGCCAACAGTAGTTCAAATCTACTTAAATCGTCTATCTGACTATTTCTTTGCTGCAGCAAGAACAGTAAACCATCGTCTTAATGTGAAAGATGTTGAATATATCCGTGGTGGAGACGTATTTAAATAATAAAGTGATAAAGTGCCTAGAATTCGATTAAATTTAAATCGTGATTCTAGGCTTTTTTATTTTGTTTATAGCGAAATGTTTCGTATGGTTAATTGCTTGTTTTCAAACCCAATATGTTACTAATACAACTTGAAATAATAGCAATTTAATATTCTGGGCATCTCTTAAATTTCTTCATAAAGTTTAGTGAATAGTTGAAAAAAGTACTTTATTTAAACAAGCATTCGTTATAATATTTAGAAAATTATTAATAACACATTGACTGAATGCTCATTCATATTTTAAAATAAATGCATAAACGAAGAATTTTTGTTGTAAGTGTAGAAAATCTTGCAACATATTTAGTGAAAGCTAGGAATATTTAATAAAAAGTATTAGGGGAGATTAGGGGGAGACAACATGAATCCATTGTTAATAGCCAACTGGATATTGTTTGTTTTAGTTGTGCTTTATGGGGTTGGATTATTTATCTATCTTTTAAAAACGAGATATGCATATGTAAAACTCGGAAAAACAGAAGAGTTTAATGACAGTGTGAAAGAAAGACTCGAGAAAATTTGGGTCAATGTATTTGGACAATCGAAATTATTAAAGGATCCAAAAAGTGGATTTATTCATGTGTTATTTTTCTATGGATTTCTTCTTGTCCAACTTGGAGCAATTGATTTAATTTGGAAAGGATTAGCGCCAGGATCACATTTACCACTTGGTCCTGTTTATACAATCTTTACATTATTTGAAGAAGTCGTTGCTTTAGTCATTTTATTTGCTGTATGTTGGGCATTTTATCGCCGTTACATTGAAAAGCTTGTACGTTTAAAACGCGGTTGGAAAAATGGACTAGTTCTTATTTTTATTGGCGGCTTAATGCTATCTACATTAATCGGAAATGGTATGAGCTCAATATGGTTTGGACACGAATTCACAGGTAGTGAGCCCGTTGCTTCAAGCATTGCTGCAGTATTTGGATTTTTACCTCCTGTTGTCGCTGCAGGAATCTTTTATGTGATGTGGTGGGTACATTTATTAATTCTATTAACATTCTTAGTATATGTTCCACAATCAAAGCATTTCCACTTAATTTCTGGACCGGTGAATGTATATTTCCACAGATTAGATCGTGCTGGTACACCACGTCCTATTAATTTTGAAGCAATGGAAGAAGCTGAAGATGAGGAAGAAATGCCAACGTTTGGTGTTGGGAAAATTCAAGACTTCACTCAAAAACAATTAATTGATTTATATGCTTGTGTTGAGTGTGGTCGTTGTACAAATATGTGTCCAGCTACTGGAACAGGAAAAATGCTTTCGCCAATGGATCTTATCGTTAAACTACGTGACCATCTAACAAATACTGGCGCAGTTATGACTAAGAAAAAACCTTGGGTACCAGTATCATTCTTTAAAAATACAAATGGCAATCAATTAGCTATGGCTGCTGGAGCAGAAGGTGCAGTTATTGAAGACATCTATAGTCCATCATTAATTGGAGATATCATCACGGAAGAAGAAATATGGGCATGTACAACTTGCCGTAACTGTGAAGACCAATGTCCAGTTATGAACGAACACGTAGATAAAATTATCGACCTTAGACGTTTTCTAACAATGACAGAAGGTAAAGTAAACGCGGATGCACAACGCGCGATGAACAATATCGAACGTCAAGGAAATCCTTGGGGAATTAATCGTAAAGAAAAAGAAAATTGGCGTGACCTTGATCCATCAGTAAACATTCCGACAGTGAAGGAAGCAACAAAATCTGGTGAAGGTTTTGAGTATTTATTCTGGGTTGGTTCAATGGGATCCTTTGATAGCCGTTCACAAAAAATTGCACTATCATTTGCTCGATTAATGAATGAAGCTGGCGTGAAATTTGCAATCTTAGGAAATAAAGAAAAGAACTCTGGAGACACACCTCGTCGATTAGGAAATGAGTTTTTATTCCAAGAACTTGCGACTGGAAACATTGAAGAATTTGAGAAAAACGATGTGAAGAAAATCGTCACAATCGATCCTCATGCTTACAATATCTTTAAAAATGAGTACAAAGATTTTGGTTGGGAAGGCGAGGTTTACCATCATACTGAACTACTATTTGATTTAGTCAATGAAGGTAGACTGACATTAAATCATCGTGTGGATGAAACAATCGTATTCCATGATTCTTGTTATTTAGGTCGATATAACGATGTTTACGATGCACCTCGTGAAATCTTAAAATCTATTCCTGGCGTGAAGTTGGTAGAGATGGAGCGTAACCGCGAAACAGCGATGTGTTGTGGAGCTGGTGGGGGACTAATGTGGATGGAAGAGCATGTAGGTAATCGTATAAATGTTGCTCGAACAGAACAAGCAATCGCAACAAATGCATCTGTTATTTCCTCTGGATGTCCTTACTGTTTAACAATGCTATCAGACGGAACAAAAGCAAAAGAAGTTGAAGACGAAATCGGTACTTATGATGTGGTTGAACTTCTAGAGCGTTCTGTGTTCGGAGAAAAAGTAAAAGAAGAAGCAGTGGCTGTAGCTGAATAAAAGTTGTTTTCGACAAAAATTTCGAATAAACGAGATTATTTCCGTTTAAAAGAAAAATCTGAATTGAATGAAATAAGATATTACTGTACAATAGATGTAAAGAAAAGGGAGTTCTAAAAAACTCCCCTTTTTCATATGTATAGTCCGAGCGAGCGTTCAGTCAACAAAATGACTCAACTGAAATTGAGTCATTTTGTTTGCGCCGAGGAGCAACTGCACCGCAGGAGCAAATCAAGTGCAACAAGCAAGCAAAGCGGCGAAGTAGCACATGGTTTGACACAACTGAAATTGTGTCATCGAATTTGCGCCGAGGAGCCACTGAACCGGAGTAAGCACCGAACATAGTGAGCAAAGCCTATACAACAAATACTTTCAAATATTAATTTTTTACACTTTCATTTTTTATTATTTCTTTGCTAGTTTCATAGTTTCAAAAAAAACAATAGGGGTGAAGTTATGAATAAAACTGTTATTTTAGACGGAGCAAGAACAGCATTTGGGAAATTTGGTGGGGGATTATCAGCATTATCTGCTAGTGACCTTGGAGGCATTGCAATTAAAGGGGCATTAGATAAAGCAAACATTAACCCAGAAGAAGTTAACGAAGTGATCATGGGTACGGTATTACAAGCCGGTCAAGGACAAATTCCTTCACGCCAAGCCGCATCAAAAGCTGGTATTGCTTACAATGTGAAAACAGAAACAATAAATAAGGTATGTGCATCGGGTATGCGTAGTGTAACACTTGCAGATCAACTGATTCGTTTAGGGGACGAAGAAGTGATTGTAGCAGGTGGTATGGAGTCTATGTCTAATGCGCCATATCTTTTACCTAAAGGCAGATGGGGTCTTCGTATGGGAGACGCTCAATTAATAGATGGAATGGTGTACGACGGCTTAACATGTGCATTTCATCCGAACAATGTGCATATGGGAACATACGGAAGCAGTACTGCAAGTGAATTCGGAATTACAAGAGAAGTACAGGATGAATGGTCGCTTCGTAGTCACCAATTAGCATTACAAGCAATTGAAGAAGGAAAGTTTGCGGAAGAGATTGTACCAGTTGAAATAAAAGGACGTAAAGGTGATATCACGGTTGTAGCTCAAGATGAAGCACCTCGAAAAGAGACATCATTGGAAGCGTTATCAAAATTAAAACCAGCGTTCGAAAAAGATGGGACAGTCACTGCTGGAAATGCTCCAGGTGTAAATGATGGTGCATGTGCAATGGTATTAATGAGTGAAGAACGTGCATCAAAAGAAGGTCGCACACCACTAGCTTATATTTTAGGTCATGCGGAAGTTGGAGTGGAACCAAAAGACTTCCCACAAACTCCTGGTTTAGTTATCAATGAATTATTAAAGAAAACAGGTAAGTCTGCTGAAGACATTGATTTATATGAAATCAATGAAGCATTTGCTACGGTTGCACTTGTAAGCAATAAAATTGCTGGTCTAAATCCTGAAAAGGTAAATGTTAATGGCGGTGCAGTTGCTTTAGGTCACCCAATTGGTGCTTCTGGTGCAAGAATTATTTTAACACTTGCCTATGAATTAAAACGTCGTGGTGGAGGTATTGGAGTAGCTGCAATTTGTTCTGGTGGTGGGCAAGGTGATGCCATCATGATTGAAGTACCTAAACAATAATCTATTCATTTGAATCCAATCATTTCACTTATACAAACAAGTAGAAAAGGAGAAATACAAAATGGCAATTCAAAAAGTGATGGTAATCGGTGCAGGACAAATGGGATCAGGGATTGCTCAAGTTTGTGCTCAATCAGGATACGAAGTGATATTAAACGATATTAAACAAGAATTTCTAGATCGTGGATTGCAAGTGATTAATCAAAATCTTTCTAGGGATGTAGAAAAAGGTAGAAAAACAGAAGAAGAGAAAACTGCAATTCTAAGCAGAATTACTCAATCACTTCATACGAAAGATGCGTTTGATGTTGATATTGTAATAGAAGCGGCAACAGAAAACATGGATATCAAACAATCTATTTTTAGAGAAATCGATGCCATCGCTCCAAAAGATGCCATTCTCGCAACAAATACATCTTCGTTACCGATTACTGAAATTGCTGCTGTAACTGAAAGGCCGGAACAAGTAATAGGTATGCACTTTATGAATCCTGTTCCTGTTATGAAGTTAGTCGAAATTATTCGAGGTCTTGCAACGACTGACGAGGTCTATAAAGCAGTAGAAGAAATGACAGTTAAATTAGGGAAAACACCAGTCGAAGTAAATGATTATCCAGGTTTTGTATCAAACAGAATTCTAATGCCGATGATCAATGAAGCTATCTACACACTGTACGAAGGAGTAGCTTCAAAAGAAGCAATCGACAATGTCATGAAGCTTGGGATGAACCATCCGATGGGTCCATTGACGTTAGCCGATTTTATCGGATTAGATACTTGCTTGTATATTATGGAAATCTTACACGAAGGATTTGGAGATAGTAAATACCGTCCTTGTCCATTACTTCGTAAATACGTGGCTGCAGGATGGTTAGGAAAGAAATCAGGTAGAGGCTTCTATGTGTATGACTAAAAAGGAGTGATTTCTAAATGAATTTGCAGTTTACAGAAGAGCAAATCATGGTAAGAGATATGGTACGAGAATTTGCACAAACTGAAATCACCCCATTCATTGAAAGAATGGAAGAAGGTGAGTTTCCTAGAGAAGTCATTCAAAAGATGGCTGAATTAGGGTTAATGGGGATGACAGCTCCGGAGGAATTAGGTGGGGCTGGTATGGATTTCACCTCATATATTTTAGCTATCAATGAACTGTCAAAAGTTAGTGCTGTTGTAGCTGTAATTTTGTCAGT
>DATMFE010000030.1:0-2057 GCA_035556295.1 Ureibacillus sp. | reverse complement strand
CCTTGTTAAAACACCTCCAGTTGTCTAGACAGCATTGTTTATATTGAATTATCCACTTGAATGATGTTCCTCTTCGGTTTAATTCACATCATTCAATGTTTTTCATAAATAAACTTGATTCAGAAAACTAAAGAAGCCTTTTCGATTGAAAGACTAGTTTCGTAACCTTATCTTTCAAACTGAATGTATCAACACCTTATATACACAGGTTGCTTCACTTCATCTCTCTGAATAAGTTATATATTAAATAAGAAATATTATTTATGTTCAAATATTATCATATATTTCAAATAAGTCAACTAGGTTTTAACAGGTTAATTGTTAAAAATACATAATATTAAAAAAACTATTGACTCCCGACGAATGAATTGTTATATTACTAGTAATTCAATCGGTATTATATTTTTTTCAGAGGAAGAAAATGCCCACCAGTCATCTGGAGGCCTTTACTGACAACACTGTTCACAGTGTATGTAGTAAAGGCTTTTTTTGTCCCTTGATCAAAATAAAGAGGTGCTGAACAAATCATTAACTATATTAGCTAACCAGTCATCTGGAGGCCTTTACGACAACACAATTCAATGTGTATGGTAAAGGCCTTTTTTATAGGGGAAATATACATGCAATTATTCTTAAATGCGCAAAAATACAATTAGTCACTTTATAATATTTTAAGCCTTCACTTCATTAAACGATTAATCCCAACAGTCGGGAGGGGAAATCTTACATAACTCTCTTTGCTGATTGTTATGCAGCAAAAGCATTAGGGTAAACCATTAACACACTTTGGGAATCATTTCCCCTTCCCTCTGTAACCAAGCATATCGGCTGATCGGTACAGTACCAACTATATTTAACACATATTTCCACGTTACTCGTAAACCTGCTTCCCTCGACCATTATTTAAGTAACGGCCGAGCGCTCGGAATATGGTCACATCCAATACGAAAGCAAAAGCATGGAATTGTAATCTTGATTAGAGCATCCTCTTCATGAAAAACGCTATAATCATGCCAAGGAATTCGTTAATGTCGTCCAAAAACTATCGGATAGCTGAGAAGATGAGATCCTAGTCATCGATAAAGAATGTGCCTAGTTTGCAGACAGTTCTAAAATACACACAGTCACCCATAAAAGCAAATGTTTTTCCATTGCTGGAAGTATTTATCGTATGCCCTATCGCTGTTCAAGCAGGCTCTTCTGAAACTGGACAGCGGAGATAACTCTTACAGCATGACCAACATTTGAAGAAGCACAAGCCTTTTGTGCCGATGCAAAAGAAAGAATAGCGAATTATGATAGTTCATCAGATGAATTAAAAGTTATGTGAGGTGTCCTCCCTGTTATCGGAAGAACAGAAGAAGCAGACGTTACTCTCTTATCAACTATGGTTAGTGTTAACTTATTAGGCAGACCCCTGCCTAAACTAGACCAAATAAGTGGAAAAAAGAGCCGATTCCAAGTTGTTAAAAGATCTTGCTAAACGTGAAAACTTAGCGATTCGTCAACTAAGAAAGATAGATCAAAAAGCCAAGTACTCGTATCGAGGAAAATATTATCATTGTATCCCTTTAGAAAGAACCACTATGAACATTATTAAAAAATTAGAATATGGATTCTCCCTTTCTAATCCTTTAACCAAGAAGAAACAGAAAAACTGGAACAAAAAGTTTTCGAAGTATCATATCATCAATCGATCGTCATTCCCAATCGATTAGAAGAAAACTTAGATGTGTGTATCTATGCGGAAATTGTCTGGAGAAGCTAAAAGACATTATCTTGACAGAAACGGAAGAAGCTATACGCTTCAAGACTATCCGTTTTGTGGAGGAAGACATCAAGTAAATGGGAAAATGCTTATCTGTTCTGTTCATCTCCCATTTACTTGATGAAATTCGTTGATTTTATCAACAAGATTTGCATTTTATCAAAAAAATAAATTATTTATTAACGGCATAGAAAAAAGACCAGCAAGTTTGCTGGTCTTTTCTTCTGTTTTGCTTGGCGACGTCCTACTCTCACAGGGGGAAACCCCCAACTACCATCGGCGCTGAAGA
>DATMFE010000029.1:0-1654 GCA_035556295.1 Ureibacillus sp. | reverse complement strand
ATTGAACTAGGTATTGAAATTGACAATGAACTCAAAACCAGATCAGATTTACAACAAGCTTTACACGACATTCAGTTTTATACTAAAAAGTAACAGATATAATCAAAACCTCGATAATTTCTAAAAATTATCGAGGTTTTTCACACAAGATTGCAAGAATAATACTTCCTAAAACAGTGTATCAACATCAATAGCTCAGTCCCAAGACTGGGCATGTTCTATCTGTTGAAATTGTTCTAAAATGCAGTCCAACACGCTAACTACTAACCTATTGTTTTCATTTATTAATTGATGATTACCATGTTTAATAATACGAATTTGGCTTTTCGGGAACTTATGTCTTATAAAATTAAGATTATATTTCCAATCTACCGTTTTATCTCTATCACCTTGAATGACCAAAAGACGGTCTTCTAATTTTGGATAATTTATTATTTTTTCATTCCATGCAGACAAGGCCTTTATCCATTTTATTGAAATTTTATTATGCTGTAATGGATCACTTCTAACAAACCTTAAATATTCTAAATTGGATGAGTTTACTTTAAATACTCTTTGTAATTCATTAACAAATGGAGACATAATATTTAAACCGATTTTTGACAGATTCCATGCGTAGGAACGAATAAGTGGAGCTAACAAAATAACATGATGAAAAATTGAAGAAGATCGCCGCAAATATTCAACTGAAATTGCTGCACCTGTACTATGAGCAATTAAGTACTTTGGAAGTGTAGTATATGGTTTGATGTAAGTTTCACAGACTTCCATAAAGACATCCGCATACTGATCAAAACCTTCAATAAATGCCCTTTTTCCACTAGATAACCCGTGTCCTTGTAAATCATAACTAATCACATGGTAATTATTTTTTACTAAGAAATTAATTAAATTACTCATCGAACCTGTATGATCCAAATAACCATGAAGAACTAAAACAATCGCACGAGGGTTTGTAGGTTTAAATGATTGAATAAAGATTTTCTCTTCACAACAATTCACAAAACCGTATCTATAATCAATGGCACCAATTTCTAGTCCATAATATTTAAGGTAGATATCAATGGGAGAATGCTGTTTGAATCTTCCCATCATAAAAGGAATATTACTATCTATTATACTTCTGATAGAATGATGAATTTTACTCATAACAAATCCTTTCACACCTACTTTCAAAGAAAAATTCACTGAAATAAGGAAACTACATCTTTATTCTCCGTTTCTCCCTATCATATCATTTACTAAAGGTCATGCTAAATTGAAACTTTTAGGAAATAGATTATAAAAGCACCCTTTATCAAGGGTTTTTCTTATTTTGTTACTTTAGTAATTCTTTACCCATAATAAAAAGAGGCCGACCATAATCGACCTCTCAGACACAGTTATGTACGTTAATACCTATAACGTAATATTTAACACACGGCAATAACTGTTTTTGTTGTTAAATAAGCAGCTAATTCTTTACTTTGTTGCTTTCTTTCCAGTCGCATTCTTGCGCGTTCTTCGCCTGTTTCATGTAATTTCCTTTCTTCTTCTGTTTCAGGAATTACCTTCGGAACAGCGGTAGGACGTTGAAACTTATCAAGGGCAACGAATGTTAATAGGGCCGTTGCCGCTATTCTACACTCCCCGCTTTTTAAATCTTCCGCAATAA
>DATMFE010000028.1:0-7520 GCA_035556295.1 Ureibacillus sp. | reverse complement strand
CTCTTGATAAAGTAAGTCAGTTAAACCAAAAAATAGATGATATAACATTTGAAATGGATTATTTGAAACAAGCCCTTGAAGCCATTAATTAAGCTATATATATATCAAAAAAGTGTAACTAATTCTATAAGTATAACCACGAGCAAATTTAAGAGGTATTCAAGCAACTCAAATTTTTCAGATGCAACTAGTGGAGAAACCAGAGTAATTTTAACATAATCCTTTTATATAGATGTAATTGCGTTAGTCTAATAAAAGCCAAATAGAAAAGAGTGATCAACTTGGAAGAAATAAGAGGCCAGATAAATTTCAACCTAATTGAAGCACTACATTCAAACAAACAGCCACTTGTTTCATACAAGTGGCTGTTTTACTTAATTCTCTCTAATATTATGTTTAATAACTTCATTGAATTCTTCTACTTCTTTTCGAATACTAATGGTTGGTCCCCAAGAATCGATAAGGTTTATAGCTTCTTGGATAGAATGTAATGCCTCTATATTCTCTCCTTTTCGTAATAGCAATTGGGCCATCCCGTAGTGATAGTATATTAATTCAATTTGGTTGGCTTTGTCTTTCTGATAAAGAAGGCTATTAAAGCATTTTTCTGCTTCCTCAAGCATATCACAAATGACATAAGCTACACCTAAATTAAAGTAAGCTTCAATGGTCTTTTCTCCTCCATATATTAAACTGATTTCATTAGCTTCTTCATATAATCGGATTGCTGCTCCATAATTTTTATAGACCATACATAGATCACCTCGCACTAATGAAATTCTATGTTGAATCACCGGTGTAGTGAAGATCTCCCTAACTTCTTCAAGAATACATTCTGCTTTGTTAGGATTATTTTTCTTCAACAAGAGCCTTGCTTTTAAGGCAAGTCCCCAAGCCTTCAAATCGTAAACATCAGACCTGTCTGAGCTTAACTGATCTAGTGTCTTTAGACCGGAATCTATTTGTAGTAGGGAACCATCTAGGTTATTGACCTCCATCAATGCCCAACCCAATGTATCAATTCTAAAAAATGCCTCATAGGTATGTTTTCTAAGTTGTTTTGCATAATCAGCTGCTATTTTTCCATATTTAATCCTTAATGGTAAATTAATTCGACTTAGAAAATGGCTTATGCGAAATACCAGTTCAATCAAAAGCTCTTTTTGATCGGATTCGTTTGCCCATTTTATAACCTTGAGTATATTTGGCCATTCTTTCTTAATTTCCTCTAAATCACGACCAAGCAAATAACTCCAATAAATCGAATCCGGAAGATCCCGTTTTAAATAGTTGTCTAAATAGTGGATATAGTATTGGCTCCAACGCTTACGTGCTACATTTTCAAATTGTTTATCTTCTAACAATCGTTGTTCACCATATGTTACTACGGTTTGATGACCTAGATAATGGATTTTTCCTTCTATACGTTCTCCTTGGATAAGTGCAAATAATTTCATTTGATCAACAGCAAAATGGAATTTTCGAGCGTCTAGTCCAGCCGCTGTTGCCCAACTTTTCTCGTCAGGAGGTTTGCTGAAAAAGCATAACACTTTCCAAAGATGTAAAGTATCTTCATTACATTTCTCCCATGTGCGTCCGAAAAGAAAATCAAATAATTCCAACAGTGAGTAACCGGCTTTTCCTAGTTCCTGAATAAGTTGCTGAGCAGGAATGTCATCATCTGCAATGTAAGCTATACTAAGAGCGATAGCTTTAGGATTTCCAGCAGTAGCTGAAATGAGTTGTTCACGAATTTCAAGAGGGCTATTTAATAACTGTTCCATTTGTTCTTGTTTATTCGATGAATTAGACATTTTCATATGTTGTTTTACTTCGTAAGAAAGATAGTTAAGAGCATCGTCCTTTTCCAGTCCCTTTAGTTGAATGGTTACCATATCTCTAAAGTTGTTTCTATATTTTTGCTGTAGATTCTCGCGAGATGTGAGTAATACTTTAACGCCTTGTGGAAGATTAGTAATAAATTCATAAATTTCACTTTCAGCTGTATCGATGCTATCAATCACAAGTAATACAGGTTTTTCTTTTGCATAATTAGCTAATGCATTGCGAACCACAAAACGTTTCTCGTCAATGGATCGGTTGATTTGCTCTATCCGTCCAAGTTGGTAAGCAATTGTATTTAGAAAATCACTAAAGGTTAGTCCCTTCCAGTCAGCACTAAACCATACTATAGAATTGAGGTTTGGCCAATCCATCTCAAGGCTTTCTGTTTCCCTATAATTCTTCTGAATACACGCATATGCTACTTCAAGAGCAAGAGTTGTTTTTCCAATACCAGCCCATCCGGAAATTAAACATAATGGGGAAGGGGAAATTACCCACTGACGAATTGCCTCCAGGTCAAAGTGTCTTCCAATAAAAACTCCTGACCAGCGTGCTGGTAAGTTATGTATTGTAAAATGTTCCTTTGGAGTATCAGCTTCAGTCTGAAGTTTATTATGAAATATTTTTTTTACTACTTCCTCAATATCTTTATTAAGGGGTGCACCAAATGAGTTGTCTGCCCCTAATATTTTTGCCTTTTCCAGACACGAAGATACCCAAGCTGGTAAAGCAGGTTTAAGAGTGGGTATAGAAGTTGTTTCCATCAGCTTTGAGAACCAACTGATATCTATATCCGTTTTTTTTAATATTATCCATATGATGCCGAAGAGCTTTCCATCGTCAATACGACCAGGAATATATTTTAATCCCATCTGACCTATCCAACTTTTAATTGTATTGGGAGATACACCTAGTTCATTTGCGATATTAGCTATATAAGATTGTCCTAGTGAGCTATCTTCGCCTTTTTTCCTTTTAATCTTATAATCAGGGTGAAGTTTTAGTTCTTTAACACCCAAAGATAACAGTTCTGCAAATGTTTCCCGATCTTCAATTTCAGCCATGAGAATCTTACACCTCCTATTAGCTTTATTTTAACGCTATATCTTTGTTTGTATATAAAAAGAAAAGTACAGTGCTACTGTACTTTTAGACAGTACAAAAGGCTATTAATGGTGTAATGTTAGCAGGTAAAATTAGCTCATGTAATAAAAAACTCTAAAATGTATGCACTTACATAATAATAAAAATATATTTAAGGAACAGTCAAGTGCATTAGAAATTTATGAGTTGAAAGTAAATTCATATTTATTTTTACGTTATGGATTTATATAGAATTTCTATTAAAGAAAGGAAAATTATTGATGAATAACAACTTACCTAAAACTATGAAAGCAGCTGTCATGCACGGCACAAGAGAAATCAGTATTGAAACATTGCCTATACCACAAATTGAAGAAAATGAAGTTTTAATTAAAGTAATGGCTGTAGGAATTTGTGGCTCAGACTTACATTATTATACCCAGGGTAGAATTGGTAAATACAAAGTAGAAAAACCATTTATCCTTGGACATGAGTGCTCAGGTGAGGTTGTAGCTATTGGATCAGCTGTTGAAAGATTTAGAGTAGGGGATCGCGTAGCCGTTGAACCAGGAGTAACCTGTGGACATTGTGAAGCATGCAAAGAGGGAAGGTACAACCTTTGTCCAGATGTTCAATTCTTAGCAACACCACCAGTTGATGGTGCCTTTGTTCAATATATAAAAATGCGTCAGGATTTTGTCTTTTTAATCCCGGATTCCCTTTCCTATGAAGATGCTGCCTTAATAGAGCCTTTTTCAGTTGGTATCCATGCAGCGACGAGAACAAAACTTCAGCCTGGGTCAACGATTGCGATTATGGGAATGGGACCGGTAGGGTTAATGGCTGTAGCAGCAGCGAAAGCATTTGGAGCAAGTACAATAATAGCAACAGACTTAGAACCATTGCGTCTTGAAGCAGCAAAACGAATGGGGGCAACTCACGTTATTAATATCAGAGAGCAAGATCCTCTTAATGAAATTAAAAATATTACTGAAAACGTAGGCGTTGACGTTGCATGGGAGACTGCAGGGAATCCAAAAGCATTACAATCTTCACTATCTTCAATTCGTCGTGGTGGAAAATTAGCAATCGTAGGTTTACCTTCTCAAAGCGATATTCCACTCGATGTACCATTTATTGCTGATAATGAGATTGATATATATGGTATTTTCCGCTATGCCAACACTTATCCAAAAGGAATTAAATTTCTTACTTCCGGTGCAATTGACACAAAGAATCTTGTAACAGATAGATATCCGTTAGCCGGCACACGTGAAGCGATGGAGCGAGCACTAAATTTTAAAAACGAATGTTTAAAAATTATAGTGTATCCAAACGAATAAAAACATTATACTTGAAAGCTAGATTTCTAGTTGATATTTATGACGAGATTCTTGAACTTTTAATTTTCAGATGCGGAGTTAAAATAAGACATTTGCAACTAAACCGCATCTGTTTTTTCTTTAAGGTAAATGTTTATAATACGACTAGCTTTCTTAACATATTTTTGAAAACGCATTCTGGAGGTATTACCTATGTTAAACGCAGAACAATCACAAATATTAGAGGCTGAAAGTAAAGGTAAACCTAATTCTATTCCTAGGTTATCCTGGTTAGAACGGTTTGGATATGGATCGGGAGACATGGCATATAATATTGTTTTTCAATTCGTTAATGCCTATCTACTTTTTTATTATACTGATGTCGGAGGTATCCATCCTGCAGCTGTTGCAACGCTATTTTTAGTAGTACGAGTTCTAGATGCTATTTGCGACCCTATAATGGGAGTTATTTTAGATAAAACTAATACGCGTTGGGGAAAAGCAAGACCATATTTGTTATGGGTCTCACTTCCTTTTGCTTTCTTCACTATCCTATGTTTTACCAACCCTCACTTAGGGTCAACTGGAAATATTATATATATGTATATTACCTATATCTTATTAGGGATGACGTTTAGTATGCAAACGATTCCAGTTAATAGCTTAACAGGACGAATTACTAATAATGTTCAGGAACGCACAGTTTTAACAACTACTCGTATGATATTGGTTTATGTAGGAATCCTCCTTTCCATTTCATGCGCAACCCCTCTTGTAACAGCTATTGGAGGCAAAAATCAAGAATTTGGATTTCAGATGACTGCTCTAGTCTATGCTGCTGTAAGTATCATTTTAAATCTGTTTAGCTTCTTTACAGTACGCGAGCGCATTGCTCCTAAAAAGAGTAAAAAACATGGGCTTAAAGTAACTTTATCTGTTTTGTTTAAAAACAAACCACTACTAGTACTAGTTTCGTCTTTCTTGGCATTTGCTATTGGTTTTAATATTAAACTTAGTACAATGGTTTACTATTTTACTTACAATGTTCATCAAAAGGAATTAGTATTTTGGGGCACTGTTTTATTTTTTGGAGCTGCGCTAATTAGTAACTTATTTATTCCTTTATTCTCTAATAAATGGGGTAGAAAGAGTGTAATGATTGTATCAGCTACAGTATCTCTTATTTCATATATAGGACTCCAATTTACTTCTTTTGATTCAATTGCTTTAATTTTATTTTGGCTGTTTGCTTCGGGATTCTTTACCACTCCACTAAACACACTAGCTTGGGGGATGGTTGCCGATTGTGTAGATTATGCTGAATGGAAAACTGGAGTTCGAGCAGATGGTGTTGTTATTTCCTTAATGAGTTTTACTAATAAGTTAGGGGTTGCACTTGCTGGATCATTCTCAGCCATCTATTTGGGGATAGCAGGCTATGTAGCTAATGCAGAACAAACCGTAGCTTCCTTAAATGCTATAAAAAATATGAATGCTCTAGTGCCAGGAATTTTCATTTTACTTTCTGTATTAATAATCTGCTTTTATCCTTTAACTGAAAAAACATATAATCAAATGATTTTGGATTTAGAGAAAAAATCTAAGTAAATGAGTGTGATATAAGTGCAAAATAGCATAAGTGAAAATGCTCCAGTTGTTTGTGTAGGAGAATTATTAATTGATTTCTTTTGTAGCAATATTAATTCCAATTTAATAGAGGGACGCCAATTTTTAAAAAATGCCGGTGGAGCACCAGCAAATGTATGCGCAACCATAGCGAAACTAGGCGGTAATGCATCATTTAGTGGTAAAGTAGGTAAAGACCCATTCGGTTACTTTTTAGAAGAAACCTTAAATTCATTAAACGTAGATACTTCGATGCTTGCTTGGGATGAAAAGGTAGCAACTACCCTAGCTTTTGTGTCTCTACAAGAAAATGGTGAGCGAGACTTTGTATTTCATAGGGGAGCTGACGCTTTAATGACAATGGAGGACATTAACCTAAATGAAATAAATAAAGCTAGAATCCTTCATTTTGGTTCAGCCACGGCCATGTTAACTTCTCCATTCCGTGAAACTTATTTAAGCCTTATCTCTAGTGCTAAAGAGGAAGGAAAGTTTATTTCTTTTGATCCTAACTATCGAAGAGATTTATGGAAAGGAAGATTAATTGATTTCATCTCAATCGCAAAGAAAGCTATTGCTTTAAGTGATTTTGTAAAAGTAAGTGATGAAGAATTAGAGATTATCACAGGCATTAAGAATCATGAAGTAGGTGTTGATACCCTACATAAAATGGGAGCTAAAATTGTAGCAGTTACTCTTGGAAAAAGGGGAACATTGATATCTAATAGTAGAAAAAAAGAACTAGTGAAGAGTATTCCTATTAAGTCAATTGACTCTACAGGAGCTGGGGATGCTTTTGTAGGTGCAACGTTGTTCAAATTAGCTAATACACAGAATATCAAATCCATTAAAAATGATTTCGAGCAGCTACTCGACATTATTGCATTTGCAAACCGAGTTGGAGCGCTGGTATGTACAAAGATAGGAGCAATTGAAGCACTGCCAAATATTGAAGAAATAGAAATTACTAGTGTATAAACAGCCTAGCGGTAATAATACAATAACTAGACATCATTTTATATTAGTCCTATAGCAAAGCCATTTTATACAATATACGCCTTGTCTTTGGCTATAAAAGAAATACCTCAGAGAACGTTAATTTAGTTCAGATTTTCCATATGGAGATCGATATTTACATCTACAGGCTGTTAAGCGTCATACATCTAGTCAAGAAGTTATAGATAGAGTATTAGGTGGGTCTCTATTAAATATATAAATTCAGCACCTTCTATTTGATGTTAGCCTAGGTACTATGAAAAGAACTTGAAAAATGTGTTTCAAGTTCTTTTTTATATTTATTAAGATTGTTGGTTTTCCACTGTCTCTAATTTTTTATAGTGCGCAATTTTTTCTTCAATTCTCTGCGAATTTAACTCTAGTTCCTCTATCTTGCCTAAGACATCTTTATAATGTTCTTCTAACAATTCCTTTCTTGCAGTAATAGTAGAATCTCCTTTCTGTCGCAAATCAGAAAACTGCTTCATTTTAAGCATAGGCATTCCTGTAACACGTAACCGAATTAAAAACTGAATCCAAGCTAGATCAAAATCTGTATATTGCCGATATCCGGTTTGGTCTCTTTGCACATTTTTTATTAATCCAATTTTTTCGTAATAACGCAAAGTATGTGTAGAAAGACCGGTC
>DATMFE010000027.1:0-2603 GCA_035556295.1 Ureibacillus sp. | reverse complement strand
TTTTTTCCTTTTGAGTTGAAAAGCTGTTTGGCAATTCCACCCCAAACTTACAATCATATCATAAGGCCTTTTTATCTGGTTTAGGTTCATGTGTCAAACCCACTCCTTCTTTATTCCCTAATGGGATGGTTAGAGTTTTTTGAAGAAAACCAAAGATGTGCCCAAGCTCTATAGCTTTGCTTATTCATTTGACTTGTACTTTTTGATCTAATGATACGATGATAGAGCGGGGTATTGAGATAACCTGATTGATAGTTTGCTAATAACCGATCACAAACCGCGATATCCTCAAATAATCTCCCCCACTCCCCTTCAAGCACTGGCCATCCATTTATGCTCCTAAGAAGATCTGTACGGTAAAAACGTGGAATTAAAGGTGTGGCACTATAATGGGATATGTTAAATTCTGAAGAACAAAAAATTCCTTTATAAAATAAGTAACCCTGACTCGTCTGCGTCCATAAATGATATTGACTTGTCATGATTGCAACTTCTTCAGGATTTTGCTCCATCGAACTGACAAACATTTCTAACGTTTGTGGAGGAATCCAGTCATCAGCATCTAATTCCATTAGAAAAGTACCACGTGCAATCGCAAGAGCCTCGTTTAACGCATATGCTTTTCCACGGTTCTTATTGCTGCGTATAACATGGATACGACTATCTTTAAAACATGAGGCTACTCTATACGTGTCATCACAAGATCCATCATCCATTACAATAAGCTCCCAATCTTGAAATGTTTGAGCCAATACTGAACGGATACACCACCCAATTCGAGCTGCTTCATTAAAAGCACAAATGACAATACTCACCATTGGTATAGATTCCATATTTAATTGTGAAACACTTTTTCGTCCCATATTGGGTAGTAAAAGAGAAAGATCTTGTTGACTTAATTGATAAAAGGAACTATAGACTTTTTGAATACCGCTAGAGGCTATATCAGTTACTAAAAAGGAAGTTAGATTAGTATCTTTAAGTAAAAGGTCATAATTCAGATAAGCAATAGATGGGGGAAATGAGGAAATGTGCAGTAACTGTTGCAGCAGCCACGCCGCTCTCCAAATAATAGGTTTCGCTTTTGAACGTAATAAATAGTCAGATAAGGGTTCGCTGTCTTGGAGTTTGGGTCCAATAATAATGCTATTTTCCGTTGTGGTACTTGCTAATAATACATGTAATTTTTTATCGTTTAGTACCCTCCATCTTTCTTCTTCACTACTCCATAATACCCAGGGTGAGTTGACTTGTCTTAATATAAGAATCAATCGTTTAATATATTCATATGGCATCGGTTTGGCTTCTTCGAGCACTCTATAGTCCTTTTCCATAATATTTGTCAGCAACATTTGCATACCCTCCTATCAGCTAAAAGCTATGAATTAGAAAGGAGGTTTTCGATTATGTTATGAGCCTGCATCCCTCGAATTTTCCAAGTATTTTGTCGCGCAAAGTTTATTCTGGATTCTTTAAAACTATCAGGAGTATTAAGAGATAAAAGATAGGCTAGTTTATTTCCGAAATCAGCATGGGTTGTTGCAGTAGTAACATATGGTTCCATATGAATACATTCAGGAAGAGCAGTAGACAACACCTGAACTCCGGTCGCCAGATATTCGTACGCCTTTACTGGATTTGTAGCAAGGGTAATAGGATGATATTTAAAGGGGATTATCGCTACATCAAAATGTTGGAGGTATTTTATCAATTCATCATGTGGCTTTTGCCCTAAAATATGGACGTTGTTTCGATCATCATAATTCGGTACATCTCCATATGGAACACCAATTGAAACAAAGTTCACATTTGGAAAACGAAGGGACAATTTTGTTATTAATTCATGATCTACCCAATAAGCCCAAGCACCAATATAGCCTACAATAGGACCATTCGGTAAATCTAATGGTTTTTCGAATTTATCTGGCGTAAAGAAAGCCTCATCAGCCCCATTAGGAATGAGGGAAACGCTTTTTTCCGGGTAAGCTAACGAGATTCTTTCCATAATAGTTCTTGCCGTACAAACAATGTAATCGGCTACTTGAATCATACTATGCTCATACTGCGCCCATTGCGGAAACTCATCACAACAATCATATACGACCTTGTCTGGCTGAAATATTTGGATACGTGTTCGAAGTTTAGACCAAGTAGTCCATACAACAACTTTTTGTGTTCTTCTTAATTCCTTTAACTTAGTGTTGATAAAGCGTTGGCAATCCGAAAATAAAAATACATTTTTAGCTACCTCTATATATTCATGATCTAATGGATTAAGATTTTCAAAAAATACAGTATGTCCAAGTTTCCCTAATTCAATCATCAACTGTTGGGGCCTTTGTTTCATATAGGTCCAATCAAGAGTTTTAGGATAAATAATAATTGCCATTTGCACAACTCCTTTTCCAGAAAATATCTCGGCAATTTAGCCATTACATAGATGTCAAAAAATATTTTCAGGAACACCTCTACTAAATGAAAAATTTTATTTTTTATTAGTAGAAGGGTACAATGCAAGTATATAATTTAGTTTAATTATTAAAATGAGATTATCATTTGCTCAAAATAGATTATTTATCACTATGTACCCTCCTTTGTTACTT
>DATMFE010000026.1:0-49693 GCA_035556295.1 Ureibacillus sp. | reverse complement strand
AAAAGAGTAAAAAGTATAAATAAAAATAAAAATAAAAATTAGGAAAAAGTAAAGAGTATATTATATAAAGTCAAAAAACTATAAAATACTAGATTACCGATTACCTCTAAACAAAAAAACATGAAAAGAAAATCTGAATCCGCTCTGCAATCGCAATGCTACGTCTACTTCAACAACACGTACTGCCTTAAGAATCATAACCCGCGTTTGATATGGTTTCTAGTTCCAAATGAAATCGCATCGGTTGTAGGTGGTGTATTTCAAATCATGGGTGTTTCAAACAACATCATAACGAAAGCCGTTAGCATGATTGTTGATGGTATGAAACGGATAGGTTTCTTAGCAGGAGTTAGCGATAATATTATACTTGCGGATAATGGGCGTACATTCTTAGTGGAGTTCAAACTACCTGGAAACAACCAACAACCTAACCAAGTCGAGTTCCAACAACGAGCAGAGTCGTTAGGGCATACTTATGTTGTGATTAAAAGCATAGATCAGTTTAAAGAGTTTTGTACAAAAGAATTTAATAATGAAAGCAAATAGAGTAATAATAGCGGGTAGTAGGAATTGTCCTGAATACAACGTGGAATTGTTTAGGAAAATAGATAAAATATTGGGTAACATTGGTTGGGATGATTTAGAGATAGTTTCAGGAACTTGCAAAGGTGCGGATAAACTTGGAGAAAATTACGCAGACTTATATGGAGAGGATGCAAAACAATTCCCCGCAGATTGGGAAACATACGGTAAAAGCGCAGGATATATCCGTAACAAACAAATGGCTCAATACGCCACTCATCTTATAGCATTATGGGATGGGCAAAGTAAAGGAACAAAGAATATGATAAACCTAGCTAAGCAATACGGTTTAAAAGTTAGAATAATCAATTTTAAGACACTCTAACACGTTTTTGATATGAACACACGTAAAAACAATTTAAAGCCGTTAGAGCCGATTAAAACACGTCTAGTTAACGAAGATGGTAGTATTAACCTTGTTGAGTTCGAGATAGACGGCGTTTCTGCTCGAATAGTAGGAACACAAACGGGTGGAAGAAAAGTAAGTGAAGCAATCGACGAGGTTAGGTTTGAAACAGGAGAGAGGCGTTATTATACTAGAGGGGAACTATACCTACTTGAAAAAAATAATAAAATAAAACTTGTTTAATTGAAAAGTAGTTTGTATCTTTGAAGTATCAAAACAGATAAAGATATGAAAACTGCATACCAACTTTACAGAAATGAATTAGAAACAATCAATCAATTGTTTGAATTAGGAATGATTTCTCATGTAGAAAAGATTTCAAAAGAAACTAGAGCAAAGTATTTGTATATTACACAAAAAAGAGATAGCGAATAAAAAACAACACCATTGGCGAAATTTAAACGCAAGGGATGTAAAATTGTGAGTAATCAATATATGACCCGAACTCACTTACAGGTATCGAACCCTGTATGGTAAAGTTGTTAACCGCCTAACAAGCGGTTTTTACTATTTATATTATACTAACCCAATCCGTTTAAAAATAATTTAGTATATTTGTACTTAGGTGAGAACCGTTTTTATTATTATGGAGAATTTAGGAGGAAGACCACCGCATTATAATAATGCAGAGGAATTGCTTGCAAAAGCAGAGGAATATTTTAATTCAGTTAGTAAGCCAACTATAACAAGATTGTGCTTACATCTTGGTTTTGAATCACGTCAGAGCTTCTATGCTTATGAGCAAAAAGAGGGGTTTAGTTACGCTATAAAGAGGTTGAGGACTAGAATCGAGGCGGAGTATGAAGATTTGGTAACAGACAAAGACCACGCAACAGCAGGGGTTATCTTTGCGCTTAAGAATCTAGGCTGGTCAGATAAAACCGAAATCGACCATACGTCAGCAGGAGAGAAGCTAGATACGTCTACTAAGATTGTTTTTAGTAAGGGTAGTAAGAAGTAGTTTCGTATCTTTGTGATATGGAATTGAGTTTAAGTGAAAAGTACGAGCCATTATTTGAATTATTAAGCGGTGAGTATCCTGATATTGACACTGTAGTAATAACAGGTGGTCGTAACAGTCAGAAGTCATTTGCAGTCGGTACTTGGGCGTGTGTAGCCGCTAAGGATTGCGCTTATAATATACTTTACACTAGATATACTCTTGTCAGCGCAGAGGATAGCATCATCCCGGAATTTAACGAGAAATTAGAAATACTCAATGCTTATAATAGCTTCGATGTTACTAAGGACAGAATCAATGGTCATAACGGAAGCAAGATTGTATTTAAGGGAATACGCACATCAAGCGGTAACCAAACAGCGGCTTTAAAGTCATTAAAGGGATTTAACGTTTTCGTTCTTGAAGAAGCTGAAGAAATGCCTAGTTTCGATCAATGGGATAAGATTAAGAAATCTATTCGTAGCAATGATAAACAGAATATTAACATCCTTATACTTAACCCTACGACAAAAACCCATTGGATATATACTGAATTATTCGAAGAACGTGGTGTCCCTGAGGGATGGAACGGTATTAAAGACAACGTGATGTATATTCATTCTAGTTACTTAGATATGGATAGAAATCTGATAGCCGACAACTTGTGGAATGACTTTGAGGATAAACGTGTAGCATACGAGGAATGGATTAAGTTACCACAATCAGAGCAAGACCACAGCCCATTAAAGAAGAAAGCCAAGTACTACAAGCACGTAATTATGGGGGGATGGCTTGAAAAATCAGAAGGGGTTATATTTGAGAATTGGGAATTAGGAGAATTTAAGGAAACGGAGTTAATGCGTTGGGGTAATGACTTTGGTTTTAGCAATGACCCAACAACACTTGTCAATATTGCTATTGATAAAAAAACAGAACGAATCTACCTTAAAGAAGAATTATACCGAACCAGGATGACCACCGACGACGTGGCTCAAGTTATGAAACATCGTTGCGGAAATGATTTGATTGTTTCTGATAGCGCAGAACCAAGGTTAATACATGAGTTGCAGAAAAAGGGATTAAACGTTACTCCTGCCATTAAAGGTAAGGATAGTGTTAATACAGGAATTGCGTTATTGCAGAACTATACTCTTATTGTTGATCCAAAAAGCGTTAACTTGGTAAAGGAGCTAAACAATTATTCTTGGTCTGATAAGAAGTCAGAAACACCAATAGATGCACATAACCACCTTATTGATGCTATTCGTTATGCTGTTAGTAATGCGTTAACAGAAAAAGAAATTGATATAGATTTTTCGTTTATTTAAAAAAAGATTTTGTTTTCTCGAATATAGGTTGTATCTTTACAATATCAAATTAAAACAAAGAGTATTATGAAAAATTTAGAAAACATTAAAAATCAACTATTACAAGGTAATATGATTGAATTAACAAATGAAGAAGATAATTTAACCCTGTTTAAAGGTAAATTTGGTTTTGTTGCTATATTGAATGCAAAAACTTTATTTGGATTTAAAACTATCAATACATTTATAAGTAGGTTAGAGTTGGAAATTGATAAAAGAAATTTAGAGTTACAAGATTAAAATAAATTTTGTATTCTAAAACCAAAACACTATCTTTACAATATCAAATAACAACAACATGAAAACATTAATCGGAATTTTATTAATCGCATTAGGAATTTACCTAGCAACATTAACAGGTGGTATCGCTTTATTTGGATATAAGTTTATTATTGTGGGATTGGTTGTAGGTGTGGTTGGTCTTATTAAAACAGAGGAGGCTTAGTTATGAAAGAATTGATAAACAGCATCGTTAAAGCTAAGTTCTACAGTAGAATTAACCACGTGCCAAGCAAGCTGAAGAATACATTTAAGGTTTTAATACTTGCCCTTGCGCTAACATCATGCGAGAAAGCAACAGAACTTTCTCCAATAGAATACGACGATAAAACACGTGTTAGCATCTTCGCTGATAGTTGTGTGGTTCAGATTCTTATTGACGGCAAATACACCGAGTTTGGTTCTGCCACAACACAATCAACAAAATACATAACGCTAAGTGATTTTGAGTTCATTTCAATATACAGACTGTACGGTAAGCGTTTCAATGTTATTGTAAGTCGAGGTATGTATCAAAAGGTTTTCGACTTTAATCAGGTTGTTTACTATGAGAACAAGAAAATACAGTGACCAGCTTAAGGGCGATTGCATTGAGAAATACGTTGGTTTAGGAATGACAAGCACTGAAATATCAAAGGAAATGAATGTGCCAGGCGAGATGGTGTTGAGATGGGTAGAGTTGTACCACAAAGGAAAGTGCCAAGTATTGCCAGGGCATAGTCGAATTATTGAAATTATAGTAAAATGAAAGAGAAAATCAAGAAAGCAATTAGGTTAAGAAAAAAGGGTATACACGTGTCCGAAATAGCAAAAAAAGTTGGTATTTCTACTGCAACAGTAAGTAAGTACACAAAGGACGTTAAGCCACCATCGCCAGGTGTTGGGTGTATGGAATTGGCTAAGAAAGGATATACAGCATTTGGAATAGCACTATTGAAAGACATTACGTATCGTGCTGTATGCGATAATACTAAAGGAATTATACTAGCCACTTTTCACGACGAGGATAAAGAAATGGTAATCGGATTGAGATTAGATGGATATAGTATCAACGAAGTTGAAAGAATAACCGGAATAAAACGTGGTAGGATAACCGAATACACAAAGGGCATGAAAATAGGTTACTACTCAAATATAAAACCAAAAGAAACAAAGGTTATGAAGAAAGTAAAGAAAAAAGTTAAAGCCACACCAACGCAAATAGAACAGCGTGATATGCTTGGAAAGGGAATTGAGTCAGGAATATATTCTACAGCGGTAAAGCTAAGAGAAGATCGTGACGAGGGAAGGCTTGTTAAAATATGCTATATGGAAAAATACGGAAATTCATATAAATATATATCGATTCGTGTTAGAGATAATGCTACAGACACAGAAGCCGGAGAAAGATTTTGTAGTAAATTTGATAAACTATTCCAATTCGTGTGTTAACAAAATTTTTAGTATATTTGTGTAGTGTTACAGCATCTCACAATTAGTAACGAATATAAAAGATATTGCCCTGTTAATTGATGTTGAGGTGAGATGCAACGGATATTAATAGGGTTTTTTAGTTATACAATGTCAAGAAGATTAACGACTCAAGAATTTATAGAAAAATCAAAGTGCGTTCACGGAGATAAATACAACTATGATAAGGTTATATATGTAATGTCTAATAAAAAAGTAATTATACATTGCTACAAACATGGTGATTTTGAACAAACACCTAATAGTCATTTATGCGGCAGAGGGTGTAATGAGTGCGCTAAAGAAATAACATCAACAAAATTGTCTGGAAATAATTGTTTATTTATTGAAAAAGCAAAATTAAAACACGGAAATAAATACGATTATAAATTAGTGTGTTATAAAAACAATAGGACAAAAGTGAAAATAATCTGTCCTATACACGATGTATTTGAGCAAACACCCGCGCATCATTTAAATGGGGGTTGCGAAAAATGTGGTAGAAGTATTATTAACTTTAAAAACAAGAAAAGCATTAGTGATGTTATAAAAGATTTTAAAAAAATACATGGTGACAGATACGATTACTCACTTGTTGATTATAAAAAATGGAATTTAAATATAAAAATAAAATGCAATATTCATGGAGTTTTTGAGCAAACTCCGAATAAACATTTAAATGGTAATGGGTGTTATAAATGTGGCAGAGATAGTATATCTATTAAAAACCGTATTAACTCCACAACTTGGGGGTTCTCTAAATGGTGCGATGCGGCATTTAAAAGTAAGGTATTCGACTCTTTCAAAGTTTACATAATAAAATGTTGGAACGAAACAGAAACATTCTACAAGATAGGAAGGACTTATAGATTAACTAAATATAGGTTTAATAGTAAAAGAGACTTACCATATAACTATGAGGTTGTAAAAGAATTAGTATTTGACAAACGAGCAGAAATGATTGATAATGCTATAGATTGCTTTTATAAAGAAATAGACTTAAAGAGAATAAATAAAGAATTAAAATATACACCGATGTTGTTTTTTAAGGGTATGAACGAATGTTTTTCAGAGATAAATTTTGATATATTAAATTAAGTGTCTATATTTACAGAAATTAAAACACATATACAATGGAAGAAGCTAAAAAAGTTTACACTGAGTCGACACCAAGATTGATTGAGTTGCATAAGAGTTATGTCGGAAGAAAGAATGTTGTGAAAAACTATGTAGATATTGAATATTTTGACAACGTAAACAGTAGTGATGAAACAGGGTATTTCTGGGCAAGTCATTTACGCGAGTTCACTTATAACCATATTGGCGGCTACACCAAACTATCCGAACAAGAATTTATTGAGTTTATGGGGTTGGAAGATTGTCAATTGGTTTCTAATAATGCTAAAAAAGAAACATCCGGCAAGCTGTCATACGAAATAGATTGGACATTTATTAAACATATGGCGGAAAGAATGGATTCAAATAAAGGTAAATACGAACCTTATAATTGGGTTAAGCCCATGAGTAACCCAAAAGATTTATTAAACGCAATTACAAGGCATTTAGTAGCATTGCACGAGGGTGTTATGGAAGATGATGGAAGACCATATGGGCATATTGAAGCAATAGCTTGCGACGCAATGATGTATTTCAGGCAGATTGTTAATAAATAATTTTTCGTATATTTGTATAACGCAGTCACGGGCGTATGTAAGATATTTTAATAATAGAGTTGGTTAGTAGGGAACCGTGACCCCGAACGCCTACTCTATTTTTTTTATGGAAAATTATTTTAATAGAAGTTTTAACTATTTGTCGCTTGTAGAAAAGACAACAAAAAGTAAGTCTATTTACAATTGTGGAGTTTGTGGTTTTAACAAGGAAATACACGATTACAAGGTTTTAAGCGGTCATGATAAAACTTGCGGATGTAGAAATGGGGCTAACAATAATATAGTTTTAGATATTTCTACTGATGGTAAAATAAGGACACAAACTGGTTTAATATTAAACTCAAACATGGCTAACGGATATGAAGGAATTTCGGTTGGTGAAATAAAGGACTATGTACACAGGGTTGTCGCATCAAAATTCATCCCTAATCCCAATAATTATACAGATGTAAATCATATAGACGGAAATAAAAAAAACAATAATGTTAATAATTTAGAATGGTGTGATAGAAGTTACAATTTAAATCATGCTATATCTACAGGATTGAAGGTTTATAAAAAGGGATTAAAAAATAAACAAAGAAGGTTTTCAGATGTGGAAATAGATTATATAAGAAACTCTAATAAAGGGTCAACGACAATTGGTAGAGAATTAGGTGTGTCTAAAACTACAATTCAAAATATTAGGAGAGGGTTAATTTACAAGGTATAAACACAAGAACGGTTTAGAGGATTTAAAGAAAGCGGAATTTTATTTAAAGAAATTGATTGAGGGATATGGAAAAGATTAAACAACTTTGCGGAAGTAATATGGTTTATTGCAAAATGCTTAAATTGTATAACAACTTTGAAATGCCAATAGGCGCAAGACACAGATTGGTTGTTGAAGATAAAAATGAACAAGAAAAGTTTTTAAAGTTTTTACTTGCAGAACTGAAATAGAAGTGTTACTTTTGCTACATGAAAAAGAAAATAGAATTAACAAAAGAACAGGCAGAGGGATTGTACTATAACATAAATAGTTACTTTCTTGCATTGCGTGTGGCCGAGATGATTGATAAGACAATGTTCGGTCGTTTAAAGTTCGGCACACCAACAATGAATAACCATCTTAGAAAAGCACGCGAAAGCATTCAGGCTCTTCTAGTTGAGTTCAATAAAGTATTTAGAGCTAAAGACACTGACATGGTAGAATACGACGCACCTGCGGCTTTATTTGAGGTATTGGAGTATTTCTCACGGATGCCACCAGAACAGATTGAAGAAACTTTAAAAAATATAAAAGATTATGAATTACCAAGAAAAAGTTAGAGAATTTCAAATCGCATCGGGACAACCTGTAAGCGATACACCACGGGAGTTAACAAAAGAAGAATACGACTTCCGTGATAATTTGTTACGTGAAGAAATACGAGAATTGCAATACGCTATTGTTGACAATAACCGTGTTGAGATATTGGACGCTTTGTGTGATATTAAATACGTAAATGACGGGACAGCTAATCAAATGGGTCGAGAAAACGAGGAGGTCGAGGATATTTTTTGGCATAACAAAATTTTCACTAAGACTGTAAATAAATTAGTTGAATCTTTAATTGACATCAAGTGCGATGAGGTTGAAACTATAAACGCATTAGTTGGTATTATTGCATCAAGTATAGGCCTCACACTAGAAAACTTCAAAACAGCTTTAGATCGTGTCCATGATTCAAATATGTCTAAGTTCTGCTACGATATTAAGACAGCTCAAAGTACTAGGGATTTCTATTCTAGGCAAGGTATTGACACGTATATCGAACCACGAGAAAAGAAGTTTGTAGTTTATCGTTCAGGTGATGGAAAGGTCCTCAAAAGTACTGACTTCTACCCTCCATACTTAGAAGATTTAGTTTAAAACAAGAGCGAGAAAAAAAATCTCGCTTTTTATTTTGAATTATGAAAAGGATTTACTAATTTAGCGTTATGAAAAAAGAAACAATATTTAGAAAGGTGCTTGTCGAGGATAGGTTACCCGAATTTTGCCAAACAAAAATATTCATAGACAAATTAGGAGCAAGCGCTCAATTTTCTATTGACAGTGTAGATGTAGCATATTGCAGAGTAAATAGAGAATTTGTTACAGTCGAAGTAATAAAAAACGATTATGAATACTGGCTCGAAGAAATCCAGTTGCCTAGTGAGGAGGATATACAGAAACAGATGGACAGCCGTAATAATTTTTTAATGTTAGGATTTATTAAAGGCGCAAACTACATCCTCGGATTTATTAACAATAAGAAATAGAGAAATGGATAAAACAGAAATAGGGCTTCAAGTGGCAAACGCTATTTTCCGTCAATTACAATTAGATAACAACCACAGGATAGTTGCGTGGATTTATAACGTAAAAGGCTATCCAAATATGTTCAGGATAGCTTTTACTGATGGAACAGATGCAGTTGCAACTCTTGGAGCGTGTTTAGAATCTGTAATAGAAATATCTTATTAAACAAAACCAAATAAAAACACTATGACACAGGAATTTAAAGGGTCAACACCACCATGGTACATAGACAACGATACAAATCAATTGGTTATAACCAACAGCGATGAAACAAAAGCGGTTGCGTTTATTCCCAAACGAAGCGATAACGCAAAAGCGGATTCAGTTTTGATCAAGCACGCTCCCGAAATGTTGGAGATGTTGAAGTATCTGTATGAATTAACAGAGTATTTTGATGAATGGGGCGAGGAAAGAGAAAAAATAAGTGAACTAATCACTAAAGCAACTACGATATGATAAAGGAATTTAGAAATACAGGAAAACAACGAGCGGAGGAATACAGCAAGTTTGCTGGAACGTTCAAATCTGGAATAGATTACTTCACAGGGTACACACGTGCCTTAGAAGATGTACAAGAGGAAATCGATCAATCAGAAACTTACCAAAAAGGATTTGTAGCCCTCCAAGAAGCTGTATTGAAGTCAGCAGAAAAAAACAAAGAGTTGGTGGAGATGTTGGGGCGATGCAAAAAGTCATTGGATTGGATTTATGAGAAGTGTCCTGCTCCTGTTTTAGATACGCAAGAAGAAGTGGAAAACATGACAGAATATGTTTTTTACCGTAGACAAGAAATTAAGACACTATTACATTCTTTAAAGAAAGGAAAAACTGATGCAGTCTAAAATAAATGAAAAAGCAATCGAGCTTGTTAATAAGTTCATGCAACCAATTGACCAATTAGGAAGCTATCCAATGTGTTACGAAACAGCAAAGCAATGCGCTTTAATACATGTTGATGGTATTATCGAACAATGGGAGTATATCGACACCTATTTAGCAGATGCTCAAGGCGAGCTTAACCCTAACCTTCGATACTGGCAGGATGTTAAACAAGAAGTCATCGGATCGATCCACACCACCCACGATAAAGGAAAGTAATGGCATTTATCATAAAAATCGTTTTTTCAATTATTGTTTTTTGTTGGGTTTATTTGTTGATAATGTTCGTCTACGATTCAATGTCAAATAAATACAATTAAATTTGCTATTAACACATTTAGTTACTATCTTTGATTTATGATAGATAGAGAAAGAGCATTAGTGGCGAGTAAGGATTCGTACGAGTTACTAAAAAACTGGGAAGAGCCTATTTTCAAAACAACACAAGAATGGTTGGAATCAGGCGAAATAAGATATCCATATTTAATATGGGATGAAGACCAATGGACAGGTTCTGTTTCGTTGAATAGATTAGAGTTTAGGTCTAATGGAGAGCCTTATATAAAAAGTATGGTTATTTTTGAGTAAATTTATTTTATGTCAAAAGTTATAACAACAGAATATTTTATTAAAAAAGCTAAATCTATTCACGGAGATAAATACAACTATGATAAGGTTATATATGTAATGTCTAATAAAAAAGTAATTATACATTGCTACAAACATGGTGATTTTGAACAAACACCTGGAAATCATTGTCATAAAAGAAATCCACAAGGCTGCCCACAATGCGGTATAGATAGAAAGAGTGATTTTTTCAGTTTCAATACTGATGAATTTATTAAAAAATCTAAAGAAAAACACGGTGATAGATACGACTATTCTCTTGTTGATTATAAAAACTCAAGAGAAAAAGTAAAGATTATTTGTGGAGAACACGGTGTTTTTGAGCAAAGAGCCGTTAATCACTTAGGTGGTTTTGGATGCGTTAAATGCGCTAACGATAAAGTATCTTCTATAAAATCTTATGATACAAAAGACTTTATAGAAAAAGCAATAAAAACACATGGTTATAAGTATGATTACACTTTAGTAAAGTACGTTAATTCTCAAAACAAGGTTAAAATAATTTGTCCAATTCATGGTGTCTTTGAACAGAAAGCAAACAACCATTTGAATAATAGGGGATGTTATAAATGTTCTAGAGATGTTGTTTCAAGGCGTCACAAAGAAAAACCACAGGGGTGGAATATTACTAGTTGGCAGAAAAAAGCCGAACAAGCTAAAAATTTCGATAGTTTCAAAGTTTATATAATTAAATGTTGGAATGAAAATGAAGAATTTTATAAGATTGGAAGAACTTATAATACAATAAAACGAAGATTTACAGGTAAATACAATATGCCATATAATTATGAAGTTTTAAAAGAAATCATATTCCACAACGCGAAGGATTGTTTTGACAAAGAGAATGAGTTAAAGTTGTTACATAAAAATTTTAAGAAGATACCATCAATAAAATTCAACGGTATGAACGAATGTTTTTCAGAGATAAATTTTGATATATTAAATTAAGTGTCTATATTTACAGAAATTAAAACACAATAGAATTATGTTAAAGAAAGAAGAAGTATTTGTACGTGTTAGTAGCGAGAAGAAAGCACGGAAGTTGGCGAAGTTGTTGGAGATGTTTGGGGAGGGTGTTTATAAACCAACACTAAAAAGATTAAAAAATGGTGTTGTAAGCGATGAATATCCGATTGTTCATTATAATTGGGAGTGGAACGGTATAGGAAGCTCTCCTATAGACAAAACCAAAGTATCAATAAAAGAACTACGAAACATTTTGGCGGTTGAGCATTTAAAATCTGGCGATGTTGTGGTGTTGAATAATGGTGAAATTGTAAAAATAAAACACATTGGTGATGTATGGTTTGAAGAATTAAACGGACTTTTTCATGCATCAGATTTCATCCGTTACGCAAACGAAGAAGAAAAAGCGTTGTTAGAGCCTGTTAGTTTAACGGAGAAAGACTATAAAGACAATACTTGGTACAAATCAAATAGAACTGGGAATTTGTTTTTCTTAGACAAGATTTCATCTTATCATTATGGTTTTAATTCATGTTGTTATAGTGATGATATTAGATGGTTCGAGTGTTTTAAAGAGAATGGTTTTGATATCGCAACAAACTGGACCGAAGCAACACCCCAAGAAGTAGAAGAAGCTTTGATTAAGGAGGTAAAGAGGAGGTATAAGGTTGGGGATTTACTGCGTGATGAAGATGGAGATACCAAACGTTTCGGATTGTTTACACTTCGTTATAGACATGAATTCAACACATTATTTCAAGCTGGAATAAACATCTTCAAAGACGGCAAATGGGCAGAAGTAATCAAACCCGGAAAATCACTAGAAGAACGTGTTAAGGAGTTAGAACAAAAGGTTGAACAATTAGAAAATAGGTAAACAGGAAAAGGCTAGTTTAACGACTAGCTTTTTTTTTGTATCTTTGTTTATTATGTTTGGATTCAACAATAAAGCTAAAAAGCAAGAGCAACTAAAGCGTGATATGGAAATGTTGGCTAACGTCAACTTGTTTCAATGGCTTGGTGCAGACCTACCTATTATAAATGACGATGCTAACCAGTACATAAATCGCATTTGGCGCAATGTAGGAGTGGTTTACACCGCTACATCATTGATATATGAAAAAGTGTTGCAATGCCCTGTTGTGTTCTATAAAGTCAAGGACAAGAAGGCCAACAGGAAACTAAAAGCATTCAAAGGAAGTGACGTAAACACTGACGCTTATCGTATATTAAAGGCTCGTGCGTTAGAAGAGATTGAACCTATACAAGCATTACAGGACTTGTTAAAACAACCTAATCCGCAACAACGATGGTCTGACTTTTTAGGTGTGTTCTGCCTTAGCTACCTGCTTACGGGAAACTCATACGTTTACAAGCAACTAAGCAAAACTACAAAGCGACCTATTGAATTGTGGGCAATGCCTGAATTGCATATTGAATCTGGCGGTACATATAATCCTGTAAAGTCTTATTATCAGTTTTGGCAGACCGAGAACGAGAAGCAATATCCTGCTGATACGATATACCACGCTAGGACACCTAATCCGAACTTTACTACAACAGGGAGTCAATTATACGGTGTTAGTCCTTTGCGTGCGTTCCTAGAGCCTTTGAGGTCTATTGAGGAATCATACAAACAGGCATCAAAGCAATTAAAGTCTGGTGGTGTTCTTGCTATGCTTAGTCCGGCGCGCGCCGAAGATGCTTTTAACGCTGACCAACGCAATGCGTTTATGGCTAAGTTCAAAGAAGCTTTACGATCGCAATCGCCAAACTCTAGGTACTTAACAAGCTCTATTGCTATGGACGTTCAACAGGTTGGTTTACCTAGTGGTGACTTGGATTTACTTAATATCCGCAGTGCAGACGAGCAGTCTATTTACAAGGCTTATAAGATACCATTGCAGTTCTATAACCAGGATAGTTCTAGCTATAATAATCAGAGTATTGCGAACATCCAATTCATAACAAACGCTGTTGCGCCACTTGCAAAGGTTTGTAGCGATATGTTGACAGACTTTGTTGGGGTGCATTTTGACGATGTTATTATTGAGCTTGATATTAATTCATTGCCTGAATTATCTGCAAATATTAAAGAGCAAATAGAGTGGATTGATAAGGCGGTTGAAAGTGGTATTATAAGCAGAAACGAAGGCAGATACCAGATTGGATACGGAGAAATAGAGGGTGCTGAATACATGAGTGGATTCTTGTATCGTGGTAGGTCTTTAGAAAAACTGTATGACGGAAGCATACAAATTAATGATAATAAACAAAACTAAAACATTCTTGACTGCCATTAAATTTTATTGATGGCAGTTTTTTTGATTTCCTGTTGATTCTTTTTAATTCAGTTTCTTTGTTAAAAGCATCTTTAGCGTTTCCAAACACAATTTCTTCTACTACCTCATAATTATAAGGCATAATTGACTTTGCTCTAAATCTATGTTTTGTAGTTGTAAACATTCTTCCAATTTTATAGAATTCCTCATTGTCATTCCAACAACGGATAATATACACTTTAAAAGAATCAAAATGTCTACTGCTTTTAGCTTTTTCTTCCCAATTTGTTATATTCCATCCTGTTGGGTTTTTAGACATTTTTTCAGATATTTTTTTGTTACCACATAAACTACATCCCTTACCTTGTATATGGTTACTAGGTGTGCATTCAAAATCACCGTGTTCTTTACAATTTATAGTTACTTTTATTGTTGAATTTACATAAACAACTTTATCATAGTTATATCTATTGCCATGTTTTATCATTGCTCTTTTAATAAATTGAGTTATTGTTAACGATGTTTTTTTATTCGCCAATATTTTACCGCACATTGGACACCCATTACCAAGAAGGTGGCTATTTGCTTCTTGCTCGAACATCGTATGAATTGGGCATATTATTTTAACTTTATAATGGTTACCCTTGTATTCAACTAAAGAATAATCGTACTTATTACCATGCTTTTTTATAGACTTATTAATAAATTCTTGTGTATTTGATTTAGCATTACCAGTACACTTATGGCATTTTTGAACAAATAAATGCGCACTAGCTCTTTGGTAGAACGTTCCATGGTTGTTGTTTTTACAAATTATACCAACCTTAGTATTGGTATTTACATATTCAACTAACGAGTAGTCGTATTTATCTCCATGAACTTGCTTTGCTTGATTAATAAATTCCTCAGTTGTTTTTCTTCTTGCCATTATAAAATAAAAAAGCCTATCGAATAATAAGGCTACCACACACTTATTACCCGTAGGCTAATTAATATTTTTCTCGTTGGTGGTAGTCAACAATACAAATATACAAAATTTTATTTAAATATAAGGTATATATGCACTGCTATTGTATGTTTTATAAAAATGACTTCTTCCTTCTTTTAGTAGTTTAGATTTTTCAATATTGGAAAAACTCCTTTTATGTGTTTTTGGGTCTTGATCCATACAATAGAAAAGACCATCACTAAAAATATCTATAAACCTTTCTGGCGTTAAACCTGCATTATATATTCTCCTGGTGAACTCAACGTGTTCGTATGCGGAAAAGAATGTTGTATCAAAACCTCCAACCGTTTCAAATACTTTTCTATTGTAATACATTGCGCATCCATTAACTAAATTGAATACACGGTAGTTTTCTTTATTTTTTATTGGTTTATAAAAAGTGTAACAAGCGTGATTTAATCCGCTTTCTATGTATCTACTAAATGCATCTTTGTGAATTGGCATAGTATCGTCATCTAAAAGGAATAAATGTTCAGCGTTAGTTTCCATGAACAATGAGATACACTTATTCTTAGCACGTGGTATTCCTGCCCTTTCTTCAAACCTATAATCGCTTTTGCAATACTCAATATCGCTTGCATCATCGACTATGATAATGTCACGTTCCGGCACATACTTAGTGACCTCGATTAAAACACGTTCTAATTCGTTTGGTCTGTTTCTTGTTGTGATTGCGACTTTAAACATAATGAGTTAATTTTAATACTTTCAATTCGTTCTTTTTCGGGTACGCTACCTTTTATAGCGTGGTTGTAGTCGTATGAGTAAAACTCTTTTATAGCGTTTGGAATGTCAATAAAAGGATATGGATTCAAACCGGCTTTGTGTATTCTTTCACTAAAAACCCGATGCTCTAACCCCCATCTACCAGGCATTTCAGGATATGTAACTCCACTGTCTAACACAAGCTTGTCACAATACAATAATAAACCGCATGGTGCGTTATAAACCCAGTGATAACGGTGTTGTTCAATTACATAAACTTCGTTGCTTATACGGCGTCCTGTGATGTCCTTTTCGTATGATAAGCACATGTGACTAAAATCTGAATTTATATACTTGTATAGTATGTTTCCGTTTAGAGGATATACGTCATCATCAGCAAGAAAAATGTGACTATAACCCATTTCACGAGCGTATTCTAAGCATTGGTTCTTTGCTCGAGATATACCTAATGGCGTTTGGTTACGAATCGTTGCTCCATCAAATGGTGTATCACTACCGTCATCAACAATCATTATAGAAAAGTCAGTATAGTACATTTCCCAATGCTTAATACAGTTTCTAGCTGTATCATGCCTATTATGCACTGTTATTGCTATTAGTGGCTTCATTTTGTTTTCTTTAGATATGCTTGATAGTTCGGATTGTCGTGAAATAGGTTGTCTTTATAGTGATTGTTGTAAATAGTGCATTGCCCCCAGGTTACGTCGTCTTTGTCTATTTCTTTATCTTGCTTGAATGTAATACTACCTAAGTGAGTTACTAAAGCACTAGTCACTAACATTGGTTTTACCCCTACTTTCTCGCATTCTTTTATTGTAGCATTATCGCTGAACCAATAAGAAACAATGTTTGGTAGACCTCCTATCTTAGTCCATAAATCCCTAGTCATCATAAAGCACCAACCCGAAAAGTAACGACCGCATTTAGTGCCTATTTCGTTAGTTTTTATATCTGTTTGACGTGGGTCTTTAGGGCATTTAGGACTAACGAGAGGATAATTGGCCGACAACAATTCGTGAAGCCATCCATGGTGAAAAAGTAAGTCATTGTTGCAGAACAAAATGTGTTTAGCTTTACCTTGTTTTGCGCCTAAGTTCATGTTGTCATTATAATTGAATGATTCTGTATGATGATAAACAGTCTGCGCATTGTTATACTGAACGTGTGGCATCTGCTCAATGACTATTACATTAACAGGCAATTGATTAGCACCAGATATACAAGTGTCAATAGTTTTTTGCGTCATAGCCTTTAAACTAGAGTTGCTGGCTTTAGAGAGGATAACAACGTCAACGATAGCAGGTTGTTGTCTGCGTTTTCTAATGTGTTCCGGCAAGTTTTGAAATTGTGTTTCTGTCACGTTGTCGTTGTATTTGTAGTAATATAATACCTCTTTAATTTGATGCTCTGTTTTTAAGTGAGGTAACAGTAATTTAGCGTAGGCTTGATCTTCTGCGTACTTCAATGACGGGAAAGATGATTTTAAAGATAACTCACGCTTAACGCAACTAATATGGTTTGGTATTCTGTAGTACCTATTATGAGTATTGTAATCTCGTTTGTTGTGTATAGAATAGTCGCATATCTTACCAACACCGCCGTTTATAGTCACATTAGCATAAAATGTAATAACATCAGTGTCATGTTCTATTGCATCTAAAAGCTTTGATATAAACTTAGGGTGTATTTCATCGTCATCGTCGACAAACTGTATATACTCGCCCTGAGCCATTTCTACCATAAGGTTACGCTTATCACCAAGCATAATAGATTTATTGTCGCTAAGTACTAAAACCTCAACTTGTTCTTTTTGTAGATAGTCAAGCTCTTCAATCTGTCTGTAAATTTCGTCCTGTATTTTAGGTAGAAAATTATTTCGCCTAGTATGTACACTAGGAACTAATATTGATAGTTTCATTTAGTAAATAGGTTTTAAAGGTTTGGTAATTGGTTGGTAGTGGGTAACATTCTCAATCCAGTATACTATGTTTTCTAGTCTGAATTGTATAATGTTAACGTCATTACTTAAATTATCAAATTCGAAATAGTAGCCATACGCCTTAGGCAAATCCGCTTCACTTTCGATTTTAATCCAACCGTTGTTATCTTTCTTTTCCATTTCTATTTTATTTCAAATTTCAATAACTCTTTTTCAGCCAACTGTATAAACTCATTACAGTCATCAATAGCACCGTTAACAAGCAGGTGCATAGCATATTCCTTGTAATCGATTGTATTCCTTAGTACTGCGCCGGTTAGTTCACGTACTTTATTTTCCCATAATTCTACGGCTTCTATATATAACGCATTGCATCCTACATTTAAGCCATACAAATATAAGTAATTAGCTGCACTGTTTAGTTGAGCAAGATTAACGCATCTTGAAACAACCTGGTGTAGTTTAGTTTTCATAATCTATATATTAAAATAAACAACACCGTTAATAACTTCTTTTATTCTTACTCCAATAGTATTTCTATATGGATACATTGCGCCCTCACATTTTTGACACCTTAATCTTTGTAAATCATCAACATAACCACACTTAGAACACTGTCTGTAATTTTTAGTTTTCTTCATAACATTTATTTAATTTAATCAATACCCAAAGATAATAAACTACTTTATATTATACAAATAATAAATACTATTTATAATGATTCTAAATAAGAATATAAAGAAAAGAAACTGCAAATTTAATACAAATATAGTAATTATATTTTTAATGATAAAATTATCTTAATAAATACAATAGGAAGTATATAAATCATTATTAAGGGCTAGAAGCGTCCATATCGAATATCAATAAAAATCTATTCTATTTGATTTAAATGTACATTATTTAGTTGCATAGCTTACTATTGGACGTATGGACGCATTGTTTTCCCATTCGGTCGCCAAAAAATATAGAAACTTATCTTTTCACGTTTTTATATATAGTAAAGACTTTGCTTTTAATACGTCCATGCGTCCAAAGGTAATCGGGGTAAGTTACGGTAAGTTACCTTTAAATTACCTTTTTTCGACTTTTTTCAACCCTATAAACCATTAATAATCAATATAATATATATATTATTTAAAGTATATATATATAAAGGTAATCTGGTAATCTAAGAAAATAGGGAAAAGTATATATTTTTATAAAAAGTTTTTTATGAAAAATTTAATAGTATTATTTATAAAGTCGAAAAGTATCAAAATACCAAATTACCGATTACCTTTTGTGGTAAAAACACATTAAAAATATTATTTGTATATTTGTATCATTATGGCAAAGCAAACAAAGAAACCCACTACTAAACAGGTGGAAGAACTTAAAAAGCTGACTGACGAGAAGAAGGTTAAGCCTGTAAACGTATTTAGAAGCATCTTAACTTTGGTTAAATAAATGGATATAGAAAAATTAAGGTCTGTTACAAAAGACAGGATTGGAAAGTCTGTTACATATAAAGTCTGCTCTTTTAACCAGGTTGCTAATAATTCAGCTACTAAAGCGGAAGATACAGAACAGGATTCAGGCAACGTAATCTATCCTATTATAAATACCACGAATTTTTTGGATTCGCACGGCGATGTTCACGCTAAAGGTATTTGGGGCGAAGAGCCTATTGAGGGTATTAGCTATATTATCGACCACAACTATGGTGTAGACGGTCTTGTTGCATCTCCTAAAGACGTTCGTGTTTATGTAGAGCGTTTGAGGTGGAAGCAATTAGGTTTAGATATTAACGGCACTACCGATGCGTTGCGTTTTGAAGTTACTTTGCAAGACTATGCTAATGATAAATTTGTTAAGGCGCTAAAAGCTGGCGTTCCTTTGCAAAACTCGGTTCGTATGATTTACGAGGATTTATCTCTATGCGTTAACAATAGCGATTTTAAAGACGAGTACGCAAACTGGAACAAGTACCTAAAAGAAGTGGCTAACCAAGAGGATGCTATGGAATTAGGTTACTTTTGGTACGTTAAAAAAGCAAGGGTATTCTTAGAGGGTTCGGCTGTGCTACGTGGGTCAAACAACATGACGCCTATGCAAACAAAAGAAGAGGAAAATACAGGCGATGAGCCTATCACTAATAAAGAAGAAGGTGTGAAAACCACGCCTGTATGGTTAAATTTAATGTAAAAACAAAATGTTCGTTTACAAATCAGAAAAAGAAATCGCTGAATTATCGGAGTACCAAAGAGAGAAGTATTTCGATCAAAAGCGTGACCACGAAGCTAAAGAAGCTAAGGATGCGGCTGAAAAGGCGGCTAAGGATGCAGTTGAGTTGGCATTGAAAGATGTTGATTCTAAGATTGCTGATGCTAAGAAAGAAGCTCAAGAAGAAGCTGAAAAAGGCTTCGAAAGCAAAATCACTGCGGTTAAAGAGGAATACGACCGTAAGTTAGAAGATGCTGAAAAGGCGATGAAACGTATTGACGATAATTTTATCGGAGAGCGTGTTAAGTCCGTTGAGAATCAGATTTTCGATTCATTAACAGATGAGCAAGTAAAAGAGTTGGTTTCTGTAAAAGGTAAAACCGTAGAGTTAGATAATGTTAACTTAACTCAAAAAGCTCCAATGTCTACTTTTGCAGGTTCAGTGGCTACGGGTACGCCCGCTTTGGTTGGTCCAGGTCATTACAAGTTCTATGCTCGTGACTTAATGAATGTAAGAAGCACTACTTCAAACGCAATTCCTTACATTCAGTTCACTAAAGACGACGCTTTAGCTGGAATCGGAACTACTGCCGAAGGTGCGCAAAAACCTAACTTTGGTTATGTTGGCGAGGCTAAGGTTGCCAATGTGTACAAAATTGCTGGTCTTTTGGATGTAACAGACGAAATGCTAGACGACGTTGTAGGATTCCGTTCTTGGATTGCAAGAGAGGCTGTATTAGCTTTGCGTGATGTTGAGGACTTTAAACTATACAAAGGATCTGGCGTATCTGATATTGAAGGTCTTTGGACTTCATCTTCTGCAGCCCCTGTAATTGCAGGTATTGGTGGAAGTGAGTTGGAAGAAGTTTGTTCCGCTATTACTTCGGTTCGTAAAAACAACCGTGAAGCGACTGCTATTGTTGTTTCTCCAGCTAAATGGATGCAGATTTATCTTAACAAGGATAACGAAAACGCATACACTTATCCGGTTATTTTCGACACAACTCGTAACGTGTTAACTTTAGCTGGTGTACCAGTTGTTTACTCAAACGTATTTGGTGACGAAGAGGGATTAATCGGTGACTTCCAAAGAGGTGCTGAAATTTGGCAACGTAAAGGTATTAGCCTTGCATACGGTGACCAACACGTCGATAACTTTGGTAAAAACATTGTAACTATTCGTGTTGAGGAGCGTTTAGCATTGACTAAATACTACGAAGATGCTTTCTACAAATTGTTTGAGGCTACTACTTAATAATTCTTTTTCATAATTTTCTATTTGCCCCTAGACTTACTCAAAAGCTAGGGGTTTTTTGTTACCAAAGTGGGGTTGTTAGATTGTCTATATAGTAACCAATCATAATCATCAAAGACCATGCTGTTAATATAACTATAGACGCTCCCCAGGGATTATCGTTTTTAATTGCCTTTATTGAGTATATCAATCCTATAAAAGTCAGTACTACCCAAATAATTTCTAGTATATTCATTTCTATTTTACTTTAGTGATTGTTAGTTTACCGATTGGTTTTGTTTCATTAAGGCCAAGACACAATGTTCTTTGACCCATGTAAGTATTACTATAACTATCTAAATGACCATTAAGTAACTGATGATAATCATCAAATGAAACAGTATGACCACCAGTCTTAAATACACCACTACTGAAACTGTTCTGTAACACCTCCACAACCTCAAAGCTATCCCCTACTTTTAATTTTCTTTCCATGTTAGTAATCTCCATTATAAACGTGAATAATATCTGTTGTTACTTCCTCAATATCTAACGGTTCATCTTTTAAACCGTTTTCGTCTAGTTCTTTTCTAATCATAACTTTGGCAGTTTCTAAATCTTTTGCCTTAACTATAATAGTAGAACCAAGCCATATTCCTTTTCCTTCGTGTTTGTATATTTTCATATCTACTTATTTAAAAGATAATTATTCCATTCTCTATCCAATGTAACGTAATCGTTTGTACAATAAATATTCAATCCTACTTTTCTTTCAATCATGCATCCCGATTGCGTTTCGTGTATAGCAACGATGTTACCTAGATGGATGCTAACCTTGCGTCCTGATTCTAGTGTTAGTTCTGTTGTTTTCATTATTATTCTACTACCTCGCATTCGGTTTTAAGCACAAGGCAATCATTAATCCAATAATCACCATCTTCGTCTTTTTCAGCTTTATAAACGTTACCTATTTCAAAATCATCCTCAAACATCCAAACTTCTTTAATAATCTTTATTTTCATAACATTAATTTTTTAAATCTCAACTACATTGATAAGACAATTCAAAGCTAAGCAATAGAAATCACAATTGCAAATTTTATCGTTTTGTTTTTTCAATGAATTTGGTTATTACAGCTTTTCTACAATATTGTGATTCGTATATATGTCCAGTGTCTTCGTGAAACATAACTGTATCACCAACAACATGTGGTATATCTATATATACTTTGTTGTATGTTTGCTTTAATATTTCAACTCTTTTTCCATCTAGTGCAACCGCTTCGTACTTATATTCGGTTATTTCATCTACAATACAGCTACTTAATTGTAGACATGACAATATTAATAGTATCTTTCTCATACCTATAAGTTACAAACCCAAAACGACAATTGCAAATAAAATCGTATATTTGTATATTATGGCAGTATCGTTAACATTATTCAAGAAAATAGCTCGTATAGATTGGAGTCAGGATGACGAGGAATTGCAACTATATTTAGATGGTGCGGTAGAGTTTATGGAGCAGAAAACAAATGTTTCTATGAAGCCTAAAACTATAAGTTATGTTAGCGATGGTTGTGCTAGAGAAATATATGACTTTCCGATAATAAGCATTACAGGATCCGATAATATATACAACGGCGTGTTAAGTACCGTTATCTATTCTAAGTCAGGCGATAATGTAACTATAAATTTAGGTGATGCTAATAATAAACTGCTAGAGGCTGTTACCTATTCTGTTGCATTAACTATGTATGAGCAAAAAGAAATTGATGGTGTTGTGTTGCCTACTGATGTGGAAATAAAGGTCAATCGTTTTATTCGTGATAGTTTTATCTCCTAAACCCGTTACGATATGGCAAAGACAAAATTAAAGTTTGACGCGGCACAATTAAAAGACTTCTGTTCGATATACGAAGAGCAACCTATGCCAGACGGATTCGGAGGAACATCAGGAATGGGGTGGGTATTGGTTGCAAGTCCTAGGTGCAAGATGAACATCAAGACTAAGACAAGCCAAATACAGGAACAAGGTGGATCTTGGGGTTTTTACCAGGTTTATGAGTTCGTCATACGAAACAACCAAAATTACAATATACAGAAAGACATGGAATTGAGAAGCGGCGGTGTTACATACGTTATCCGTGGTGTAGCACCGAGTGAAACGAATCCGTCGTATTTAATAATATATACAGAAACAAAACAATAATAATGGCAAAACGTATTATAGATGCTAGAGTTAGGCAAAAGGCTGCTCCGCTTGAAGAATGGAATAACAGTAATTTAGATTCATTGGACGGTGAACAGTTGTTTGTTAGGTCTGATGTTGATGATGCCGTTATTGGGTTTAAATTAGGTGCTAAAAACAAAAAGTTTAGTGAGCTTCCTTATCCAGACTTTACTGTTAGAGGTAAGGTGTCTACAACTTCTACATGGACTGGTAGGCAAAGCGGTATATATATACCAACAACAAACGGCAATTACAATGGCGTACAGGTAAATCTAACAGAAGGTTACCAAGTTCTTTATTGGGATGGTTCTACTGTTGAGAAAGTTGTATATCCTAATGATTATGTAGGGGCTGTTTTTGGAGGTGTTATTGATGATACTTATGATTTATCTAATCCAACAGAGCCAATATGGTACATAGCTTCACCAGGGACATATAATACTGTTCCGTCTATAACATTGACAGAGAACTCTATTTTAACTTGGAATGGGCAGTCATGGTCGCATATACCTTTTGAGTTAGAGGTAAGGGGTGAGTTTTTGGTTGCTGACAACATTCAAGAAGTTAGAAATATTACTCCAGACGTAGCTTCTCTATTGGTTAACGGTACATATAAAGGCGTTACTGTTTTGGGCTATGATGAACCGAATGATACTCCATCACCAATAAACTATTATGTTAGCGATACATTGTTGTCAGATAATGGTGGTAGCGTCTTAGAGGGTGGAGGAATAAAATTAGAGCATAATTTTAACGGATCAATAGATGTTTCTTATTTTGGAGCTAAAGGGGATTTTACCGGCAATATTTCTAATCCTTATACTGACAACCATACCTTTATACAAAACGCTATAAACAGTATTATTAAAGGGGAGATATTATTTGGAAAGGGTGCTTATGCCTTCTCCAAAACATTGGAAATACCTACAGTAGACTCGGGAACAAATAGTGCTGAAATTATATTTAAGTCTAAAGGAAAATTAAGCTCTGGAGGCACACTATTTCAAGCAAGCAGCGGAATAGTGCAATTGAATTTTGTGGGTCAAACAGATGTTCGTGCCATTAACTCATCGAGTTTACAAACCTGGATAGACATTCAAAACATAGGTCTTGTAAATAATAGTGGGAGAAATGATGTTGATGGTCTTGTGATGAATGATTATCGTTCAAACAGAATGACAAACTTTTCTGCAATTCTTTTCAGGGACAACATATCTATTGATGGAGATACTTATTATACAATATTTGATAAATGTTCATTCACTCATGCTAAGAGAAATAATGTCTATTTAAATAGATTAGCTAACATGACCTCTTTTATTGGGTGTAGAATATCATTATCAGAATCAGTTGGATTAAGGGCACCTCAAATTGGGGATGGAATCAATATTGTTAATTCGTTTATTGAGGGAAATAAAGGTGCTGGAATATATGTCAATAATTGTAGATTATTGAATGTAAGTGGTTGTTATATTGAGAATAACGCGGCTGTTGGAGAGGTTTTATCAGGGGTTAGATCTCAGGTCATAATAGGTGCTTATACTAATAATATCAACACACCTACTAAAGCAACTTTTAATAACAACTATGTTATGACCGTTGGTGATGGATGTGATTTTATATATGCTCTACATACAAATTCAGCAACTATTGGAAATATCAATGTATCAATAATTGAAAATACCATCCCTGCAACATTAATAACAAAAGATATATCTGCTACGGATAGAACTCACTTAGTTAGGTGTAATTATCCTGCTTACTTAGAGTTTTATGTGGATAATAACAAATACTCATATACATCTAAAACAAAGATGTATTATCCTGTTAACTCAAGACCATCTATATTGGCTAGTTTTTACAGCAATAACGATGATAGTGTTACTTTCCTAAGACCAGAATGGAACAGGGCTATATTTTCTAAAAACACTACAGAACGAGGTTTAGTTACAAATAAAATATCTTATGTCTCTCCACAAGTTTTGGGTGATGGCAGTAATAAGGATACATCTTTCGATGTAGATGTAGATGCTCCTGATTTATCCACAGCTAATATGAATCTACGAGAGTTTAGGTTTACAAATACAACAGGAAATCTAATTAAACAGAGTTACAACGGAAACACGACAACTCCACAGCTCATGTTTGAACAAGATTGTAAATCAGGTCTGTTTTATTCAAGGGGAGGCTTAAAAATAGGTGATTCAAGTTTGAATGTAAGAATACTAACCGGACTAGCTACGCCAAATGGTAATTATTTTGCTTCAAGAGGATCAATATATTTATATCAAGGCACAACTACAACTGGTATATATTTCAAAACTACAGACAATGCCTCAAACACAGGGTGGGTACTAATTCCGACGGCTCCATAAAAACAATAAAATGAAAATAACAGGCTTACAATCGTGCTTGAACGCATTAAAGTTTGACGACAGCAAGATAGGCAATATCATAGAAACGGCAGGGAGTAAAATCCTTGCCGATACTAAATCTGGTATTGGTCAAGTTGATAGTACTGTTGCATCGAGTTACAATATGTTCGTTACCAAAAACGAGAACGGTTGGACTGTTAATGTTGGTAGTGACATCGACTTGTCGGCTTATTATGAATTTGGCACGGGGAATTTCGTCGTAGTACCACCAGAAACTACAGACGCATATACTATGCAATGGTTCAAAACTGGTAAGGGTACATTACGACCTCATGCCTCGCTTATTCCTGCTTTTCGTATTGCTAAGCCTAAATTGATTCAAGAGCTGACAAATGAGTTAAACCGTCAATTCTAAAATTCGTATATTTGTAATATGATTATAAATCCCAATAAATATATTAGACAGTCAATAATCCAAGCGGTCAGTCCGATTTCTTGTTGGGATAATATGGTTCCTAAAAATGTTACCTCACCTCCGCAAAGTTATTGTCTTATAACAAGTATGGGTAAACAGGAATTTGCGAGGGCAAAGAATTGCTACGAATGGTTAGTGTCATTTAATTTAGAGGTCATACACATCGGTAGTTTAGGATATTCTTATTCCGCTGTTTTGGATGATATGATAGCTAATATTATACCGAAGATGAAAAGCCTTACAAATAACACTATTCGCATTAAAAACGTAAACTTAGAGTTTGAGAATGATTTGAGTTTTAATAGCACAACCAATACCATAAATAGGAAGATTCTTAGTTATGAGGTATGGGCTGACCACCAAGAGGAGGTAACAACGTAATGGCATTAAGGGGCAACATATATGGTGTTAAAATAAACGATGATTTTTTGCCGTGTGAGATTGACTGCGAAATTACTATAACTACGGACATGATTGAGAAATCGGGAAGTCATGGTGGTAGATTTAAACACTTTAGACCGGGCTACATTAATTGGGCGATTTCGGCTAATGCAAGAACGGTGATAGGGTTATTGAATTCAAGCTCAAATTCATTGTTGGAATATCAAATTAACGGAATTGAAATAGAAGTATATATTTCGGCTAGACAAAGCAATATTCAAGAATTTGACATTGGTGGCATTGTTTTAATATCAAGTCAGCAGTTAAGTTTTGGTAATAGCGGATTCTCTAATCATTCTATAACAATGCAAGGAACTGGTTTGCTAGGGTTGACTTATGATGATATACAGGCAATAATAAACGCACAGCCTTATTATGATGAAAAAAATATTATTGTAGATACGACTAAATGGTAATAATCAAAACACAAACGGGATGGTGCGCAAGCAACGAGGCTAGTATTCATAACAAGAAATACCCTAATATAGTTGATGGAAAAACGCAAGGATTCTTTAGTCAAAAGGAATGTCATGTAGTTAGTCCTTATATTGTTTCTGGTTCGCTCGAGGGCAAAGTTAAGATTGCTATTAAAGATGATGTTAGCGGGGTGGTTTCATGTTTCGACGGAGAATGTATAACACCAACAAGAATTCGCATAACAAACGATTGCGACAATACTTGGCTAAAAACCATAAAATAAATAATTCGTATATTTGTATAAACTAAAATAAGAGAAATAAAATGGCAAACGCAATTCCTGGGAAAGCATTCGGGCTAAGGTTCGAAAATGTATATTTTGAGTGCCAAACCGATCTGTCCTTTGATGTTACGGTTGACACAGAAACTGCTGATAATTGTAAACCAAATCCTACCGAAGAATGGGCTGATGCTCAATTTGCAACACCTACAACCTCGGGTATTTCGTGGACTGCAAGTGTTACGGCTAAGGTGACTGACGCTTACGCTAACAATCAATACACAGCTTTAGAAACTATTAAGGTTGGAACACGTGGTGATTTAGAGATTTTTACAAACATTACAAGCACCAACAGCCCTGTTGTTAATGAGTTTATTGTAAGCGGTGAAGCAATTTTAACAGGGTTTACACTATCTGCTGCCGAAGCCGGCGAGGCTACTTATGAGCTTTCGTTCACAGGATATGGAAATTATGCTGTTACGCCTGTAACTACATAGTGAAACAATACGAAATAGTAAAAATACGCAAAACTACTAAGGGATGGTTAGTACATATAAATATCATCCCTGAGTACTGCGGTTGCACGTTTAATAGGCGTGTTATTGAATTTATACAAGAAAAAGAACCAACAGTAGAACAAATAGAAAATGAAATTAAAAATAGAAGATAAAGAATACGGTTTTGTATGGGGAACTGCCACATACGAGAAAACCATAATGTTGTTGCAAAAGTTCTATGCCGAGAACGAGTTAAATTTAGATGTTAATTTAGATTTTATTCTAGCATCTTTAGGTCGCACAGAGGTTTTTAATAGGCTTGTTTTTTGCGGGCTTAACACATGGTGCGATAAAAACGACGTTGAGCGACCTTTTTCTAATGTTTATGATTTCCTATTAGAATTTGATGGTATTGTAGATAATCTATTCCTGGAGGCTGTATTTTCCGATATTTTGGATAGCACTACAATGGGAGAGCCTGTATTAGAATATATAGAAAGGGTGCATGGTCAAGTTCTTAGTAAGGAAACTGTGAAGAAAGGGCGTGATACTAAAAAAAAATACCTCTCGAACTTGGAAAAATCATCATCGAACTCAGCTCCTACGGCATCAACCCAGAAAAAATCAAATATACGACAATTAAAGAGTACCTAATAATAAAGCAGGGTAACGAGTTAAAAGAAGAAAGGGAATGGAGTAGAACACGCGCACTAATGACTAGCGTCATAAATAGCGTAGCTAAAGAACCAATTTCACCTCAAAAAGTTGTTACATTGCCGTTCTTAGATTTGAGTGATGATATAGTAACATTACCTATTAGTTCAGAAAAAGAGGCTAGAGAAATATTAGTAGATATAAGAGGTTTTTAATCTCTTATATCTATTTTATAGAAGCATTCTTGCATACCATTGAATGATAGCCGAGGTATATATTTAAGTTCTTTGTTATTTCGTTTTAACTCCCATTCTTTATTATAGCAATCCCTTGCATTATCAAAAACTATTTCTTTGACTACTTCATAGTTGTATGGCATATTATATTTGCCTAAGAATCTTTTTTTAATAGAATTGAAAGTCCTTCCTATTTTATAGAAATTTTCATTATCATTCCAACACTTAATAACATACACCTTAAATGAATCGAATCTATTACTTTCACGTGCTTTGCGCTCCCAATTAGTAACTGACCAACCTGTTGGGTTTTCTTTTAATGCTTTATTAGTCCTATTTCTTCCACAATCAGGACATCCATTGTTATTTAAATGGTTTATAGGTGATTGTTTAAACTCTCCGTGTTCTTTACAGATTATTTTTACCTTAGTTTTAGAATCTTTGTATTCAACTAATGAATAGTCATATCTATCACCGTGAACTTGTTTGCACTCTTGTAAAAACAAATCAACACATTTTGTTTTTGATAAAGAAAGTTTTATTCGCGAACATTTAACGCATTCTTGACCAATTAAATGTTTTCTTGGACTAATATAGAATTTATTATGAATTTTACAAATTATAGCAACCTTTGTGTGCGCATTTGTGTATTTTGTAATACTATAATCATATGTATTTCCGTGAATTAATTTAGCATCTTTTATGAATTGTTCGGTTGTTTTTCTAGACATATTAGACGAAGATTCAAAACCGCAAAAACTACATCCTTTACCCTTGAAATGATTACATGGTGTCATGTCGAAAAAACCGTGTTCTTTGCATTTAATCTTTACTTTTTCTTTAGTACCATTATACTCAACCAAACTATAATCGTACCTTTTACCATGTTTATCTTCGAACCGTTTTATTACATCTTCTTGTGTCAACTTTCTCATACCGCTAATATAATACATTAAATCCGTATATGCAAATTTTTTCGTATTTTTGTTGTATGGCTAGCAATACAGGTTCACCAAGGCTCGAAATATCCATCGACGCAATAACAACAGGTCTTAAGAAAGGTTTAGAGGACGCTCGTAAAGAATTAAAAAACTTTAACGACGAGGTTAAACGTGGTGGTAGTCCTGATTTAAAGAACGCATTACAAGCGGAGAAAGTTGCTTTGGCTCAATCTAAAACCGAAGCACAACAAGCGAGAACGGCAATAGCACAATTAGCTTTAGCAAAAAAACAAGGTCAATCAGCTACGGTAGCTTTGTCTGGGTCGTACCGTGAAGCTCAACAACGTTTATCTGCATTGGGTCGCTCGATTAGAGAGGCGCAAGGTGGTTTTACAAACACCACTCCCGCTATTCGTGCGCAAATATCAGAATACAACAAGTTAAATGCTAAGCTAAAAGAATTTGATAAGCAGATGGGGTTGAATTACCGTAATGTTGGTAATTATCCTAGTGCTTTTTTAGATGCTATACCTGGTATAAGTCAATTTACTACAGCGGTAGGCTTGATGGGTACTGCTATCGCTGGGTTACAAAAATCATTTTCAACAAATCTTAGGTTAGACTCTTTATATGAGGGTTTAAAAGTTGCTAGTGGTAGTGCTGAAGCTTTTGAGAAAAACGTATCATTCTTAAGAGAAACTTCCGAGAGATTAGGCCTTACTTTTTCAGATAATATCAAGGCGTTTAAAAATTTCTATGCGTCAGCTACTGGTGCTAATATAAGCGCAGAAGATACTAGAAGGATATTTGAGTCGGTTGCAAACGCTGGTGCTAAATTACGATTATCGAGCGATGACGTAACAGGAGCGTTGAGGGCTTTAGAGCAAATGGCTTCTAAGGGGAAGGTTCAAGCGGAAGAGTTAAGAGGTCAATTAGGAGAAAGATTGCCACGAGCTTTTGAATTAGCCGCTAAAGCAATGGGCGTTACCACCGCTGAACTAAACAAGATGCTTGAAGATGGTAAGGTAATGTCAGATGTATTCTTACCTAAATTTGCTATTGAATTAGACAAAGCATTCGGCAACGATAGTACAAAGAAAATAGAGGGAATGCAAGCCTCTATAGGTAGAATGAACACCGCTTTAGACAATCTATGGGAAAGCGAAAAAGTTAAATCTTGGTTTACAGAGGCTATTGACGGAGTTGGTGAATTAGCAAGTGAAATAAACAAACTTATAAACTCTAATAGCGGTAAACAGTTTTGGGGACGTTTTTGGGATAAGGATTATGACGCAAAAAGACAAACCGTTCTGCAATCAAGCGGTTTTTCTGGTATGTCCACAAACGAGCAATTAGATCGTATTACAAAACAGACCAAATACGTAGCTCAATTAGGAAAGCAGTTAGGTGCTAACGATATAATATATAAATCCCAACTGAACGTTCTTAACGAGATGACAAAGCAATATGCAAGTCAATTCGGAAAAGTTACGGATATTAATAAGGTTGTTGAAGATACTGAAAAGAAAACTAAAAAGTCAGGTAAAACACCAACAAACACAAGCGATATTCTAGGCGACTTAGCTGGTACTGAAGGCAACGATTACGACAAGCGTATTGCTAAGATTAATCAGGAGTATACTAAGTTAGTAGAAAAGATTCGAGAATCAGTAGGAAGTCAAGCTGATATTTCAAAGGCTTTAAACCTTGCTGGTGCTAAGCGTGATATTGATACGCTTAAAGTTAGCGTTGATAGATATACAGACGCGTTAAAGAAAAACAGAGGTATTACAGGCAAGCAATCGGTTTCGTTGTCGGGTAGTTTAAACGCTGGCTCACTACCATTGTTGGCACGTAACCAAGAACGCTTAAACAGACCTATAACAAGCAACTTGACTGATGAGTTTTCAAAGCAGTTCACTAGTACTTTGCGACGTGGATTGGCTAGTACGTTTAACGACTTATTCAGCAACATTTCTAATCTAAGCGAGGGCGCATACGAGATAGAAAAGAAATACGCTGATTTAAGGGCAAACGCTACGGCAGAACAGATAGCAGGATTGAACAAGATGGAAGCATTAGAGCGTAAGATTAATAACGGTCTTACAAATATGCTTTCAAAACTAGGGAGTACATTTACATCAATAAGTGGTAATATTCTTAGTAGCGCTTTGAGTAATGCTATTGCCGACCCTGAAAAAGGTCTTAGCGATTTAAAGAAAATGTTTTCGGGAGATAATAAAGCGTCAGGTTATGGCTCTATTGCTTCATTATTGGGAGGTGCTTTAGGTAGTGTATTTAAGCCAAGCGATACGGTTGGGCAGTCGTTGAGTGGGGCTTTGGCGGGTCTTGGTTCTGGAGTGGCTATAGGAACAATGATAGGCGGGCCGCTTGGAACTATTTTAGGTGGTGTAGGAGGGGCTTTAATAGGAGGTTTAACATCTTTATTCGGTGCTAATAAAAGGAAAAGAGAAGAGGAGTTAGCCGAACTACAACTTGCAGAGCAAAGGAAATTAGTCGTTCTTGCCGAGCGACAAAACGCACTAGCATACCAAAGTAGCATTATTGGACAAATGATAAATGGCGGAATGGTTACGGCGATTGAGAGAGATGCCTTTGGTAACCTCGAGACAACGATAAACGGAGATCAAATTAGATTGGTATTAGATAGAAGTAAAAGTGGCAGGGGTTAATATAACCCCTCTTTTTTATTTGTATGAGAATATTCGCCAAATAATTCTTTTGCTTTTTTATCGTAAGCTTTTGCGGCTTCTATTTCGCAATCAAAACGACCCAAGTGAATTGTTTTTTTATTTACAAATATTTTTGACTGCCATTTATTCCTTGACTTATCCCATGTTACCCCTTTAAAAATAGATGATTTACCATTTTGCATAGATTGATTCATTCCATTATTTTGTCTATTGCATAATCTAAGATTTGACTTTCTATTATCTAATCTGTCATGATTTATGTGGTCAACTTCCAAGTTTTTCGGAGCATCCATTATTAATCTATGCATCCTTATTTTTTTATTCCCGTTTAATGCGTAACCATTTTCATTAATATACCAATTAATATCTTTTAATTTATCAAAATCCTCGTTATCAACCTTTGCGAATTTACCTTTTGTTAATGGTATAAGTTTATAATATTCAGGTTGTTCAAAATCCCAGTTTCTTAAATTTATACTATTTATTGTGAATTTCATACCAGCATATATGGAACTACATTTAGGACACTTTTGCTTTGAATACATATGTTTATTAGGCGTTTGCTCAAAAACACCATGGTTATAACACTTAATTTTAACTTTAACACTATTCCCTTTATATTCTACCAATGAGTAATCATATGTATCTCCGTGAATGCCTTTAAACCTCTTAATAACTTCTTCTTGCGTTAACTTTCTCATACCACAAACATAATCATTAAAATCCATATACGCAAATAAAATTGTATCTTTGTATATGCCACTAAAATACATAATACAATTCGTAGACTTTAACGAAAATGGTTACTTGATTGAGATTGACAGTCCTGATTACTCGGGTACGCCTATACAGTTAACTCCTAGTGCAGAACCTCTTATAATCGAATACAATGGCAACAACGACGATGACATATTCAAGACACATGTTATACCTAGTTCGGCAACGTTACAAGTGGTAAGTGAAAATTTGGATATAGAGGAATTACTGTACATAAACGATGCTAGTTATAAGGTTCGTGTATATAATGAATACCTTGGCTCATACTCGCTGTATTGGTCTGGGTGGCTTGTTTCAGACGGAATACAAGAAGTTGATAGTGGTGTGCCTTATGATGTTACTTTAAGGGCTATCGACGGATTAGAGCTTATGGATAACGTTGTTTTATCTTGGGATAACTTCACTTCATCACTTGTTTCAGTTAATGGTCAGATAGCGCACCAACGTTCTCCTATAAACGCGTTTAGAGTGGCTCTGTTTAAGTCAAACAACCTAGACAACCCTTTGCCTTTTCTTTGGAATACAAGCCTAGAAAACGATCATTATCCAGGGAGAGATATGGTAGCCGGAGCGACAAGAATAAACCCAAGAGGCGAGGTATCTATGCTGAACAAAACGTGTGATTGGTGGGTAGATAACCTATCAAAGAGCGCAATTTCTTGGTTATATCAATCAAATGGCTCGTGGTACTTGAATAACTACTTTGATTCTGTTGGTGGGCAATTCAATGGATGGGTTATAGGAAGCGATACAACCGTAAATCAACCAGCTACATTTGTTGATGATATTTCGGTACAATCGGTTCTGCCTACGGACACAAGGAATAACTCGTGGTTCTGGTTCGGTAAAAAGCCTTATGGAAGTGTTTCGGTTTTATACAATGATGTTAAGTTCCCTGAAAATAACGCCTTGCCAAATGCTGGTTTTGACACTACTATTACTGGTGTTGTTGCTGATTGGTATGCTAAATTCAGTAACGCTTCGTTATATTCGGAATCTCCAATAAACCAACGTCAAGATGGTTTCTCTTTAGAAGTGGATAACCTAACAGCTAATGAAGATTACGTTACATTTGGATCTATACCGATTGATACGGATGTTTTATATAAGAATGCTACGTTAGGTTTTATATGGATGCCTATATTGGGTTATGACTTGACGTCCGAGGGCGCAATCGATTTTTCTAAAAATCCTTTACATATAAGCGTAAGTTTAGAAATAGAGGGAACTGAATATTTCCTTAATGAGTTTGGTTTTTGGACAGACAACAACCTACCCGCTAATGCGCAGGTTACTAACTTCTATTACCAAACTTCTGGAGATACTTTTAACGTAGAATTTGATACCGCAAAGAACTTTCAGCCCGGAGATGAAGTAAGAATATACTTTAGAAGGGGAGGTGTTGATACCGGATACTTTATTAAGTTCGATACAGCTATGTCGGTGCAGGACGGTGTTAATTATATAGCCACTAAAATACCTAATACATCAACTCCTAACACTTATAGCGTATCTGTTCAAGGCGTCACAAATAGTCCATCATGGCAGAACGCTTATACAGTAAAAGTTACAAACTACTACAGAAAAATTGAGATAGATGGTGGAAACCAACTTAGACCAAACGACGCGCTTAGTATAGCGTTTCAATCAAAAGGCGGTGATACAGGTATAAAACTACCATCAGGTTTGGGAAGATTGAGCTTTGAGATTTATTCAAAACCAGGAAGTAAGATGCGATTAGATGACGCTTATTTTACCGTTAATGATGCGCATGATGTTTATAAGGTTGCAGTACCAAATACAAAGAACAGCGACGCAAGTTACGATATGGGCATATCAAGTGGGTTTAGTGGTAATATGGTTACCTCTTATGGAGATGGATTTGCTACACGTGACGAATCAATGTTATGGGACCGTGGTAAGACATTGACTGAATTGTATGGTCGCGCTATTATGGACACACGAAACAGAGGTATAAGGGTTTTTAGTGGAGAAATAGATAAACTAATGTCGTGGGGTCTATTCAGTCTGATGGGCAAAACTTATGCACCACTATCAATGCGACTAAATGTAAGGGAGTGTTATACAAGTGTTGTGGGAGCTGAGTTTACGCCTAGCGCATTGAGTTACACAGTAACACATAAAAGCAATGAAGGGGACTAAAGCCCCCTTCTCGTTTCGTTTCTTATAAATTCGTTCAACGTTATTAGCACGCCTTTTTGATTTTTACGGCTACTTATCCATAACAAGCCTTTGTGAGAAACGGGATTTTTGTTGATTAAAACCTGTATAATGGCTTCTCCTGTTGGCTCGTCGTTATAGGTATATATAATGCTTTCGTCATCTTCTTTGCGTTCGCCGTTAACAATGTATGTATCAAGGACGATTTTTGATCCGTCTATGATAACAATTCTATCATCATACAGCGAAACAAGATACGTTTTCTGTACTTCATCTCCTGAATACCATTTTTCTGATACTGGATTGTAAGATAAAGGTTTGTAGTCGTAGCTGATTATGTCTACTCTGTTTTGCGATTGTGCCGTAACCATACCCAGTACGATTAACAACGTGGTTAGTAGTGTTTTCATAATTATTTGTTGAATAAAAGTTCTATTACTTCTTGTTGGGTTATTTTTTTGGCGTATTTGTAGTAATTTGTTTCAGAAGCTAAGTAAGGATAAATATCTGTGTCAATGTGACTAAGTTTTCCTATTACAAAATCTTCTTCTTCATCATCCCAAAACTTACAGACATCACCAACTTCAGGCTCTTTCAATTTCTTAACTTTTTCTTTAAGTATTTCCACACGTTTAACGGCTTCGATTAGTTGATCTTCGTATGATTGCTCGAATAGTGTTGATATGTGGATTGTTGGGTCTGTTGTATTAGAAAATAACCACGTGGTAATATCTTCGCTTTGGTAATAAACAAAACTCTTGTATTTATGAAAATCAGGAAGGAATCCATAATCCCAACCTGTATAATTCTCAATCAACCATTGCAACAACTCTTCCGCTTGTTCGTGTGTAATACATCTAAGGTCGTAAATTTGGTTACGGTCTAAATCCTGTATTTTCATGTTTAATTTTTTAACAAACCAACACCACGTTGATTATGATGCTAAGATAAAAACTAAAATCGACAATAACAAATTTTTCGTATATTTGTTACAATATGTCAGTAAAAATAATTCAGAAATATGTGGGTGCAAAACAAGACGGTGTAATAGGTAACGAAACGCTTTCTAAGTTTGCTTGTAAGTTAGGTATAACACGTGCTATGACAGCACATTTCTTCGGTAATCTACATCACGAAAGCGGTGGGTTTAGGATTGTTGAGGAAAGCGGTAATTATTCCGCTAAGCGATTGTTACAAGTATTTCCTAAATATTTCAATCCATTCAATGTTATGCAATACGCAGGTAATGCCGAAGCTATTTTCAATAAAACTTATGGTGGTAGAATGGGTAATACAGAGCCAGGAGATGGGTATAAATTCCGTGGTCGTGGATTCATGCAAACTACAGGGAAATACAGTTACGAGCGTTTAGGCAAGTTCCTAGGCGTTGACCTTGTAAAGAACCCCGATTTAGTAGCTACCACATATCCATTAGAATCCGCAATATTTTATTTTACTGATAATAAATTATGGAATCTTGTTGATGATATAAGCGAGGAAAGCATTCGATTGATACGTAAGCGTGTAAACGGTGGATATAACGGTTTAGATGACGTGAGAAATAAAGTAAAGTACTATTACAATTTGATGAAATAAAGATGCCTGATAGCAAACCAGACTTCCTAGGACAACGCGTAAATGATAGTGGCAAGATATTTGGATGGATCAAAGACAATCCATTAGCGTTCTTATGCACATTCCTTACCGTTACTAATATTATTTTTATATGGGCTTGGATGTCTGCAAAAAATGAGAATATCGAAATTAGCAATAAGCTAAACAAGGATATTCAACAGGAAATCAGAAATCAATTACCACAAGAGGTTAGGCGTCAAGTTCAGCCTATTGAAAAAGATTGGGGAAAGAGTAGAGATAAAATTGACACGCTTGTAAAAACATTAACGAAATGAGAAAGTTTGTTATAATAACATTTTTACTACTAAGCTCCGTTGTGTGTGGTAGTGCTACTATAGAAGTTAAAAATAGTACGATTATTGCTTTGGAAAATTTAAACAATTCACTAGATAATTTGGAATATGAGATACTTAATAGGAATAGTTCTGATAATGACGTTGGGGTCATGCGGGCTGTTCAAAAAGACAAATAAGCATATAGATAAATCTGAATCCGTTACAAGGGTTGAGCATAGCGAGGTTAAAGTCGGCAATGTAGAATCGAAAGAAGTTGACCGCGGTACTGTGGTAACTGAAACTGAACGCATCGAGGAAAGAAAACGTGATGGTGGTAAGCGTGTAGTTACAGGAGAACTAAAACCAGGGCGAAATGTTCTAATGGATTCGGTTCTAAAAGAGCTTGTTTTAGTATTCGATTCGCTTACAAACCGTATTGATGTAGAAGTAACGATTCCTCCGGTTGAAGAGCGTGTTGTAACAAAAGAACGTAAAGAAGAGAAAAAAGATCAAGAGAGAAAGGAAATAAGAAAAGACAGTGCCGTTATTCGTGATGATAGGTTTAGCACTGTGTCTAGCGAGGAAATAAAAAAAGAATCCAAACCGGATTATAATTGGATTTGGTATGTAGGTGTTTTAATTATTGTATTATGGTTGCTTTGGAAGCGTTATCGTTGGTTTTAGTTTGTAGTTTTGGTTTAGTTTGTTTTGTTAAGTCAAGGGCAAAAAATAGGCGAGGTTTTTAGGCTCGCCTTTTGTTATTTTTATTACCATTGACCGAAGAAAATAATATCACTTCCATCATCTAATTTAGCCTTAAAAACATCTACACCACCGTAGTCTAATGATATTAATTTGTAATCGATATAATTGGATTTCACAAAATCTTGAAAGTAATTAAAATCTTTGCATCCAACCATTAAACAACCGTCTATTCTTGCGGGGTTTGTTTCTTTCTTTTTCTTTAGTTCTTGGTATTCCTCATAATCCGACAAGGATATTACCACTACGTTTTCTATTTTCATAACGCTAAATTAAGTAATGTTTTTTATAATTGCAAGTTTTATTTATATTCTACTTCAACCTCATATCCCAAATGTTGTAAAACCTCTATAATAGCTTGGTCGCTGTCTGCATGATTGTGTATATGTTCACCATCAATATAAACAGCTCTACCCCACTCATAACAACACCCATCACCGCACTCATAATCCCATTCTTCAAAAGTAACTTTTAGTTTTTTCTTTGCCATAATATATTTATTTAAAATAATGAACCAACCTTGCTATCTGACCATCATCGAAGTTATGTACAAACCCCTCAATCGCTTTTTTAGCGCCTGTGTAGCCGTTTCTATAATGCCAGCTATCTGAACTGCTCGGGCTTCTTAAATACTCAACCGTAACCCCTATATAGTCCTTGCCGCTTTGAAACTTTGTTACCTGCTTATGGTGGATGTGATGAAGATATACATTTCTAAAAACTGTTTCAGCCCATAAATTAGGGACTTCGTTTGCCACGTGTAATGGCATATCGGCCATTTTCGCTCCGTCACCATGACTGACGCCTATAAGATTCTTACCGTATCGGTAATACTTTCTATGTGCTATACTATCGTCTATTGTAACTCTATCGCAATTCCTGAACCAACAAGACAAAGATCGTGCAAACATCCATCCGCTTTGATAGTCATGGTTGCTTGGACAAAACAATATGTCAACTTCAAACTCCTGGATTAAACGCTCAATTATTTCGACGTGCGTATCTAATGCGGTATTGAACATGTCATAAAACATAACATCTGTATCTTGTGGCGTTCCGCTTGTGGTCGTTTTCTTTGGATTATCATAATGCAATACGTCATTACCTATAATAAAAAGAACCTTGTCAATTCCAAATGCACGACCTTTGCTGACAATTCCGTTAACACCGTCTAAGCAACGTTGTTTTGCTATGTTGATATTATAAGATTCGCCTGTTTCGTAACTTGAAGAAAGTTTACCGAAATGTGCATCAGCGATATCAATAACCAATAAGTTATTAGTTTTCTGTGGTATAATCGGAAGTTTTTCGTATTTAGGAGAATAATTTGACAGTTTTTCGGCAAGTAAGTCGGTAAATTCTTCTTCGCTTAACTTGTTTTTGTTAGGCTTAACAAGTATCGAAAAGTCCTTGCTTTTCTTATCCCAATACATTGAAACATCGTCCTTGTTAATTCCTACCTCATCGCAATACGCATCGAATCCGTTTCTTAGACCTTGCAACTCGGTGTACTGTTCCTGTGATATTCTATATTGTTTTGATTTTGTTAGCGTTAAGCCTAGTTGGGTTGCGTGTTCATCCTTGATACGGGTGTTTATTCTTTCCATGTTGTGCAAATATAGTTAAAAACCCCGATTAAAATATCGGGGTTTAATTAGTTTACTAGAAAAGTGTTAGAACGCTACTATTCTCTATAACAGCATCTCTATGATTTTTTACGTTAAGATTAAAATAACTGTCTTTTAATTCAATGCTTATTGACTTTCTTCCCATTTTTAATGCTTGAAAACCCTCGCTACCTATTCCGCCAAATGGACTAAACACAACTTCTCCATCGTTTGAGTATAAATGAAGTATTCTCTCAATAGTGTCTAATTGAAGAGGTGTAATATGCTTTTCATCATTACCATCTCTTCCACTCCTGTATTGAAGTGTTCTAGAATAATTTATATCATACCAAACAGGGGAAGCATATTTTTGCCACAAATCAACAGGGAGATAATCTCCTTTTGTTGTGTCTGTATCTTGGTGGGTTATTGGTTTTTCATTTTCTCCATCGTTTCTGAAAAAAAGAACATAATCTGGAATACCTACCCTTGTCATTGAACTATCTTTTTTAATTGTTTTGTGAAGTAATCCTAATGCTTTAGTTCTTTGCATTTCTGTTACTGGATTCTTCCATATAGTAACCCTACTATGATATATCAATCCAGCGTCTTGGTGCATCTTTATAATATCTCCGCTAAAATCACGAAGACCAATATATCCCTCTTTACCTTTTTGAATTGGTAAATCCATACAATGAACAGCTATTATTCTACCGGGTTTTACTATTCTTTTTATTTCTTTTATTAAAAACTCGTAGTGTGTTTTAAACTGACTATAATTAGCACTATTATTCATGTCTTTTGGGTCGTCTGAATAAACATACAATTCAAAGAATGGTGGAGAATAAACACATATATCAGCTACATTATCTGGCAATCCCTGAGAAACTTCTACACAATCTCCGCAATACAATGCGTAATTATCTGTTACTACCTGATCTTTTAATACTACTTCTTTCATGTTAATTGAATTTTGGGGTTAAAATTTTAACTTTTTTATATTCTCTTTGTGGTTTATTTTTTTTGTAATCTGATTCAGCAGAATATTTAGACATCTGCTTAATCATTTCAAAATGATTTTCTTGTTTTTCTAATATTGTTTTTCTTACATTAGCTTGGCTTGATGGTATCAGCAAATGTACGGTTACCTTATTCTTTTGACCGAATCTATAACAACGTCTAACTGCTTGATAAAATTGTTCAAATTTAAAGTCATATGACATAAATATCATATTACTACAGTTCTGATAATTCATACCCATAGATGCTATTGAAGTTTTTGTTATTAACACTCTAAATTCTTCATTAGCAAATCCATTAAGATGTTTAGCTTTAAATTCTGGTTTATCACTTCCTTGGACATTTATTGCATCAGGCAATAATTTATTTAAAGTATTTGTTTCATCATTAGATAACGCCCAAATTATATATTGACTATCATTTGAATTAACTATATCCAATGTTTTAGATATTCTGTCATCAAAGGACCTTCTTAAATCTTTATGCAAATCCGTAGCACTTACTGCTATATCTGAAAACAAAGTATTTGTATTATTATCAACATCTATAATATGTTCTATATATTCTATTTCCGGAAGGTTATATCCATCAGAATTAAAACCTAATGTTGATGGGTTATCAATAGCCATTGACCATGTTGCTATGTATTTCCAAAAATCATCTATAGCGTGTTTTCTTAGTCTCCATTTAGATGTTTCTCCACCATCATGAACAAAGTACATTGCTAGAATTTCTAAATATGTCATACCCCCTAAAAATTCACTATGCTGACCTAATTCCATGTGATCGTTTGGTGACGGTGTTGCCGTACAAGATAGCTTATAAGGCGTGTTTTTGAAAGATGATATTATAAGTTGAGACAATTTACCATCCCTACCCTTTAATATAGAGCTTTCATCTAGCACAACGCCTACATATTTAGACGTGTCTATGTTTTTTAATTGGTCATAATTCGTGATATCGAAAACATCTAAATCAATACCGAATTTAATAGATTCTCTTTTTGTTTGGTCGACAATAGCTAATGGAGCAAGTATAAGTACTTTTCCTCCTGTTTTATTACTTACTAACCTTGACCACTCTAACATACAGAATGTTTTACCTAATCCGCAATCAAAAAAGAATGCGAATTTTCCTTTTTTAATAGCTGTTTTAACTCCATACTTTTGAAAGTCCTTAAGTAATGGGTTTAAATCACTTTCTTGAACATCGAAACCACTTTCTAAAAATGATTTCTTTTTGCTCTCTAAAAATTTTTCATAACTTATTTCCATGACGCAAAGTAAAATAAAAGTTTTGATATATGCAAATAGTTTTTTAAATTTGTTGAACATTTATATAGCAACGGAAATTATTTTCACTTTTTTCTTGCATATATAAAACTAATAAACTACCTTTACATCATTAAACAAAAACATTATGAAAGCAATACACAAATTCATACTCCCAATGAAGGAGGAATCAACAATTGAAATGCCTTACGGTTCAAAAATCATCAAAGGTGAAAACCAAGAGGGATTCGTTGCTATTTGGGCAATAGTAGACTTGGATGCGCCAAAGGTAGATCGTCATTTTCGCCTTTATAAAACGGGGCAAAAGTTTGAATGTGGCGATGTTAACAAATTAGATTTTATAGGTCGTGCGGACATTCATGTAGGCATGGACTTAGGTATGCACATTTTTGAATTACTACCATGAAAACATACGGAAGCGAACCAATCGAAACAGCATCAGATGTTATTGTCGATAATTCAGAAATGTATTTTTACCAATATCTACCTATTCATATAGACAGAACAGGGTATGTAGCGATACCTAGACAGTTACTCCCATTAAGTGAGTTAGTTTGGAAGTGTATAGTAGATTTTAGAAAAAATGTGGATGAAAATTGGACTGATTACTATATTTATCTAACAGCCAAATGTCTTTATGTAAAAGGTGGCGAAAATCTTAATCGATTAGGTTGGCATTGTGATGGATTTATGACAGATGATATCAATTACATTTGGTGTGACTGCATACCGACTGAATACGTAACAGGAGAATTTCAACTTATTCAAGATCATGAAAAAAGTATTGATCAAATGAATAGATTATTATATCATTCTGAAACTCTTAAATGTAAGCCTAACAGTATCTATCGACTTGATGAGACAGTAATTCATCGTTGCGATTACAACCGATCAAAGCAAGCAGTATTAAGACACTTTGTTAAAGTTTCTTTCAGTAAAGAGAAGTACAACCTAAAAGGCAACTCACACAATTATTTATTAGATTATGAATGGGAAATGAAAGATCGAGATACTAATAGGAACCATCCGATAAAAAAGTAAAATAAATTTGCATATATCACTTTAACTACTTATCTTTGATTATTGAAACTTTAAAAAACAAATGAAAATGGAAAAGCAAACAATTTACGGAATCGGCTACGACCTTGAGGTATTACAATTCAGTAACCACTCAAAAAGAACAGACGTTGAAATTATGGTAACCTGCGAAGAGGGTTCAGAATCATTTTGGATTGAGATTAAAAACTACGGCGAAGCATTCGACGACATCACGCCCGATATGATTGAGGACGAGAATCTTGTAGAAGCTGAACAATGGGTAAACGAAACTGTTATTGGATATATAGCATCAGAAGCCGCTAAGACTTGTGTTCGATTATCAAGCCGTGAGTTTTATTACTCATTCAGCATCGGCACTATTAACGATTTACAATTAACGGTTATGTGCTTTGAAAAACAGGGTAACTATATTGGCAAACTTAATGGCTCGTGGTCGGTTAGTGGTGAAGGACAATCAAGGGAATTATTGAATAAATTAAATAAATAGAAATGAGTAAAGAATTAGTAAAAAAGACTTTCTCTGATTTAATATCGTCAGAGAAAGTTATTAAAATGGCGAACCTTGACGAGTTTAATACACTTATCAATCAGAACCCGCCTGTAAAATGGATCAAAACCAACCCATACGCAAACAACTCAAAGTATTTACCTATTGATAAGGTTGAGTTATTGTTAAGAAAGATTTATAAAGACGTTGATATTGAGGTATTACGAGAGGGTGTTATGTTCAATGCCTTGTATGTAACAGTTCGTATTCATTATACACATCCCGTAACAGGTGAGAAAGGATTTAAGGACGGTACAGGCGCAAAACAGATTCAGACAAAGAAAGGCTCATCGCCAAGCGATATGGCTAACATCAATAATAATGCTGTTGAAATGGCACTCCCGATAGCTAAGACAAACGCAATCAAGGATGCTACACATACATTAGGACGTATTTTCGGAGGTGATCTTAACCGTAAGGATGTTTTAGAGGAAAAACTCGACGAAACACTTCAAAATAAAAAATGGGAAGTAGAGCGTGAGCGTATTCTAATTGCAATCGAAAACGGACACAAACCAACAGATGAAGAAGTTGAATATTACAAATTAGATGAAACAGTTTAAAATTAGATGTTCTGCTATATCGGATATTATGGCAGAACCACGATTAAAAAGCGAAACTCTATCGCAAGGTGCAAAAACATATGTAGAAAAGTGGGTTAAGCAAAATATGTTCGGCAGGCGTGAGCAGATAAACTCAAAGTATATATCTAAGGGATTAGAAACGGAAGAGCAAGGATTGAATCTTATTACGCAAGTTCTAAAACTTGGATTCTTTACAAAGAACGAAGAACGCAAAGAGGATGACTACAAAACAGGAGAAATCGACTTTTTAGAAAAAGGGGTAATTTACGATAACAAGGCTTCATTCAGTATTGAAACATTCCCTTTGTTCGGTAAATCACTTGACGTTAAATATTACGCACAGATGCAGGGTTATCTCGATCTTTGGAGGTTAGAAAAAGGAAAGGTTTGCTACACATTGGTAAATACACCTTTCGATATTCTAAAGCGTGAGTTACGATGGATTGAGGATGATAACGAAAAGCAACAAACGGCACTTAACCACATTTTTACTGAAAAGTATTGGAAAGAAGTAAGAGCTGAATTATTCCCAAATGCAAAACCTATTAAATTTCAGTCAATCGAAGATAAATACCGTGTTAAGGTATTCGAGGTTATTAGGGATGACGAGTATATCAATAAAATAAACATTAAGGTTAAACTTTGTAATGAATATGCTCAAGAATTATTAGTAAATTTGTAAACACTTTAAATAACATAATAAAATGGCAAACATTTCAACAAGATTAAATCTTTTAGCTATTCCAGGAGCAGTTAAAACAGAATTAGACGGTAAAGGCGGTAAAAAGGTTGCAGCAGTTGTTATCCCAATTGAATACGCAAATCTTTACAACGGAGAAAAAGGCGTTTATTTAGACCTTATCGGTTTTGACCTAAAGAACCCACAAGCAGACCGAAAAGACACACACTTGGTAAAACAATCATTACCAAAAGAAAAGCAAACCGATGATATGCCAATTTTAGGCAGTCATACAGCTTGGGGTCAGAAGTCTGAAAAGGTAGAAGTTGCGCAAGTTGTTGATGATAGTTGGGATGATGATTTACCATTTTAGTCATGAGCAAGGAAATAAAATTAAACTTTACTAATCTACTCACAACAATAAACGTTTACGGAACTAATCAAAAGGAGTTTCACCAAAAATGCTTTCAAGAAGTATTAAACAATTGGTTTAACAATCATATTGCACTTAGAATAGATGTAAACGGGGGTAGATTAGAATTTACAGGGATAAAAGAAACAGATACTCATTTAATTTTAAGATATAGATATAGGGAGGTTTAACAGCCTCCTTTTTTAAACTATGAACCACCTGCAAAATATTAAACACACTTTATTTCCGTATCAAGAACGTGACATGAATAATGTCATTGAAGCGTTGCAACACAATAGAAAGATATGCTTTGTTGCACAAACCTCGTATGGCAAAACGTTCTCGTTCTGCACGGTTTCTAAGTGGTACAATCAAACTTATAATAAAAAAGTTGTTATACTGTGTCATCGGGAAGAACTCGTGCATCAGGCGACTAAGACCTGTATATCATTAGGTATGACAGTAGAAAAGGTTATGCCAGGTGTTAACCGTTACCATCATTGCGCGGATGTCTATATTGGTATGGAAATGACGATACACAACAAGTTAAAGAAAAATCCTAATTTTTTCAAAGACTTAGGTATGATTGTTATTGATGAAGTACACGACGGTCACTTTGATAAACATATTGAACAATTTACAACGCAAAAAATATTGGGTTTTACAGCGACGCCTATTCGTGAAAAAAGATTGACCTACTTTAAATGCCCTCGTTGCAAATCGGTATCAAATGAGTTAGACGATTGTTGCGGATTCGAGATGGAGGAATGGTCAAAGCCGTTTTCTATGTCGTTATTATTCGATGACATTGTAATCGGCGCTAGTACTGACGAGCTTATTGAGTTTGGTAGTATCGTTAAGGATATAAACTTTGTTGAGCATTTCACAGATTTAACCGACTTAAAAACCGATTCAACAGGCGAGTTTACAACCGAAAGCCAAAACGCTGTATTCGCTAAAAAAGATGCTGTATTTAATTGTCTATTGAATTACGAAAACATCTGCAAAGGCAAAAAGACAATTATATTCAATCCATCAGCTAAAGTAAACAAAATGATTTACGAGCAGTTCAAAGAAGCTGGGTACAACATCAAGCTGTACGATTCTGTCAATGAAACAGAAATGTCACGCAAGGAAACTGTAAAATGGTTTGAGGAAAACGACGACGCAATTTTATGTAACGTTGCTTGCTTCACTACTGGATTCGATTCTCGTGAGGTACAAGCCGTTATTTTAAATAGGGCAATAGGTACGCTTAGTTTATTCTTGCAGTGCGTAGGGCGTGGCGCAAGATCATCTAATAGCATTTATAAGGACTCGTTTATCGTTATTGACGGAGGCGGTAATATTGAACGCCATAATACATGGTCATCTCCGCGTGATTGGGTAAAAATATTCAATGAAGGAATCGGTAAGGATCGTGCCAAAAAGGAAACACCACTATCAGTTGCGGAGTGTGAAGATTGCGGATTTTTGTTTGCCCGTAGCGAATCGACTTGCCCGAATTGCGGTCACGTTACACCGACAAAACAAAAGCCTGAACGTCAACCAGGTGAAACGATATTAACGCCTATTGATAATATACCACTACCTAACGGTAAGAAGATAGCTACTTACGTGTTGAGTAAAGGCGGCGACATTCACATGGCGTTCAAAGTAATGTATGAACAAATACTCGACTTATTCCGTTTAAATCTCGTTTCTAAAGAACAATACCTAAACAATAAAAACGATGGCAGGTTGGCTAAAAGATTTGGCGAGATTATAAGACCAGTATACTTCGCATTGCTTAACACGCCTGAGTTTCCTAAGGATAGTAACAGGACATTGAAATATGTTACAAAAAAAACAATTGAGAAACTTGATCGTTACTATGGGCTATCTTAAAATCTCAGAACTATTCAAGTTATTGAGCGATGCAGAACCATATAGCGAAGAATACTACAGAATAATTCGTGTTATTGATTGTGAGCTTGACGGAATATCCTGGGATACAAGAGTGACAGAAGCTAAAAAAGACAAAGGACGCATCGAAAACTCCAAACAATACAAACTATTTTTATAAGTCAGGCGATAAAACCTGACTTTTTTGTTTGTTTTTATGATTATAGTTTAGTATATTTGTATTTCACTTTAATAATTTTATAATATGGTTTTATTTATTCAAAACAAAAAGTACATGGATTATATCTTAGAGGATAATTCAAAAAGTGTACACAAAGAGGCGTTTAACATACTCAGAGAGCAAACGCTATCAAATTCAAAAGTTCCTTTTCACATTTCTACGGAATACTGTGTATTCACGCTTGTTAAGTGTGATATTGAAAAAGATTTATTTGTTTACGAATTTAACGGTACTCACGGATAAGGAATTATGTCAAAATTAAAAGAATATACAACCAGTCTTTACGCGAATCAATCCGAAAAGACTAACAAAACTATTGACCTCGACAATTATGTCGGGATGATTCAGTACGGCGCAAATCAAGACGCTGTTATAAACGGTAGAAACGCAAAACAACGTGGCGACGAAGAAACATACAAGCGCATCAAGTCCCAATCTATGTGCGTTACTCCTGTTGGAACTATCCCTAATGGCGAATCTAAGACAGAGCAGAACTTAACGCCTGTTGGTATAGTGTGTATTGATATTGATACTGAGTTAACATCAGAGCAGGAACACGCTATATACAACGACCAATACACCTTTATAGTTCATAAATCTTTTGGTGGTGACGGTTATTGCGTTTTCGTAAAGATTGATCCGTTAAAAGCTAAGGATGCTTATGATGCTGTATCTAAGTACTACTATGACACGTACGACATTAGCACGGATAAGGCTTGTAAGAACATCAACAGGCTTCGCTATGTAAGTTACGACCCGGATATTTTGGTGGTCGATAATAGCAAGAAGTTTAACGTTAAAGTAGATAAGAAAGATCAAGCCCCTAAGCAAGTTCAGTACGTTTATACTCAATCAGACCTTGACTCGATACTAAGCCAGATTCGTGATAGACATATCGACCTTTGTCAAGAGGATTATTACCGTTACGTTCGTATTGGTCTCGCATTCGCTTCGGAGTTCGGTGAGTCAGGACGTGACAACTTTCATTTCGTTTGCTCATTCGGTTCAAAGTACAATAAAAAAAACACCGATAAGGACTATAACGGATTCTTAAAAAAAGGTGCAGGCTTATGTACTATCGGTACGTTCTACTATTATTGTAAAGAAGCAGGTATTGATATTTATAGTGAGCGTACACGTCAGATTATCAACCGAGTTAACATATCTAAGATGCAAGGCGGTGCGACTGTTGAGTCGGTGTCCTCAAATCTTGCAATAGTAACAGGAACGGAAGCAAACGAAGAGGAACGTGCGCTCATAGCTAAGTTAATAAACGACAAAACCGACTATACGAAACTCGCTAACGACGAACTAACAGAAATCGAGCAACTAGCTAACTTTATAGTAGACGCATATAATCCAGAATATGACGAAATTATAAACAAGAAGCTTATTAATGGTAAGATTATGGACGACACTAATATTGATGACATATACCTTGCTTGTAAAAAGAACTTCGATTTTAATGTCAATAAAAACGACATACGTTCTATTCTAAATTCAAGCTATCTAAAGCGCAAGAACATACTAAAAGACTTTATCCGAGATAACGAGCATTTAGACACCGATGGTCACATTCAGCAATACGTAGATTGCATATATCCTCAAAGCGAATACAATAGATGGGCTTTCACTAAATGGATGGTCGGTACTATGCATAATTGGTTCTGTTCACACGATGACCCTGAGGCTAGTCCGCTCACATTGGTTCTTACAGGCAACAAACACGGTTCGGGTAAAACGTCGTTCTGTCGTCACGTACTTCCAAAGGAGTTATCACGTTATATTATTCAGTCCAAGCTATCAGATAACAAGGATGCTAAATTTCGTTTAGGTCAGTCGCTTATCGTTTTCGATGACGAGTTCGGTGGTAAAGCGTTCAAAGACGATAAAGAATATAAAGAGCTTTCAAACTTGACGTATATCACCGACCGTAAATCATACGGATATGAAGATACAACGCTAAGACGACGTGCATCTCTTATGGCCACAACTAACGAGATGGATATTATAAAAGACCCGACAGGTAATAGGCGTATTCTACCTATAAAAGTAGAAAGCACCGATTATGACGCTATGGTTGCTATGGATAAAACACCTATGATTATGGAGGCTTATCGTCTATACAAAGAGGGTTACGATTGGCGAATATATAAAGAAGAAGAACAGCAGTATATATATGAAAATACCACATCGAACCAAGCAGTAAACGCAATGGAAGAGGTATTTTTCAATTACTTCTCTTTAGATATGAATTTCGAGCATAACACAGAAGTAGTAATGAATCAAGGCGAGGTATTGCAATATCTTACTAAGCATTCGGGTCTAAAACCGACAAAGTTCGACGTAAAAGAAATCTTCACTAAGAATAAATTTGAGTATAAATCCCATAAAGTCAACGGAAGAGTCAAAAGCGGTGTTAAATTGTACATGTCAGGAAGTGAAGCTGTACCGTTCTAGTTATTCAAATAAGACAGAAAGTAATCTAAGGTAATCTGAGGTAAGTTACCAACAAATTACCTTTTTTTGAACTTTTACAAACTCATAACTATCTAATAATAATATATATATATAATTTATTTAATATAT
>DATMFE010000025.1:0-18262 GCA_035556295.1 Ureibacillus sp. | reverse complement strand
GTCCATAGTTCAATTCGATTTCCTGATGGTTCAAATGCGTAAAGGAATTGCGCGCCGCTCGTACCGTGTTTACCTGGTCCCCACTCAATTTTGATATCATTTTCTGCCATAATATTTAATGCACGGAATAATTCATCTGGCGTATCCAAATAGTAAGCAACATGGTGAAGGTATGCACCATTCTGATTTCTATTTCGCATGAATGCAATCTCATGTGCAATGTTTGTTTTACTTAACCATGAGCCAAGTCGAACATTTTCTTCACTTTGGATATAATATCGATGATGTATCCCAAGGAAATTAGTCCACCATCCTTGCTCCTTTGCAACATCATCCACCAAGACATTAACGTGATCAAAACGTCTTGGAGCTGCACCTTTTCCACTATACTTCATCGGGTGACTTGGCAATTTAGAAGCTGTTAGAGGATTGGAGTACTTTTCCATTTCCCAATATAGCTCTATAGGAATCCCTGCAGGGCTATAAAACTTAATTGCATCACCTTGACCAAGCTCCTTACCGCCTTCAATCCATTGATAATCTGTTTTAGACTCTTGTAGTGCTTTTTCAAAGGCATAAAGTGATTTTTCAGAGTTAACTCTCCAACCAAAATGATTCAATCCTGATTTTTCCGCTTGATTCAAAACTAATGTGTGATGATCCCAATCTTGCCAAGCACGTAAATATACCTTACCTTGCTCTTCTGAGGATACATGTAGACCTAATACCTCAGTAAAAAACCATGTCGATTTCTCAAGATTAGTAACATTAATTGATGCATGTCCAATGTGCGCAACATTTGATAATGCTAAATCCAGTTCTGTTAATTCCAACACTTTTTGTTTTTCATTTGTTAAAGTCATCTTTACATACCTCCAAATTTTAATTTTTTTCTAGAAATCGCTTTCATTTATAAGGGAGAAAATCAAAGAGATTTCTAGTAATCTAATAATGTTTTCAAATACTTACAGGATTATTTTCCTGCAACTTGTTCACATTATATGGTGTCGTATAAGTAAAAAAAAGCCACTAATTCCTCTATGTGGAACAAGTTAATTAAAAATTCTAAATTATCAAATTTTTTATTAAAATTATTAATCGAAACTTTATATTAATTGAAGCTTCATACTGTTTAGATATTGGTATTAGTGGTTAATTCATTAATTCACTAATTGTGTAGTAAGGAATTTTCAACCTCCACAGTCCATGCTTCCAAGACTTTAATTGATTTCAATCAGCGACTGAGGGATTTTGATTCTTACATAAGCAATTGCTTAATATTATACGGACAGAAAGAACTTACTAAAGCTTATAATTCCTCTATATGGAACAATATTGAATAATTTTAATATCATTTAATGATTCATAATTGTTAAAATCTATAAATAGGATTAATAAAAAATTCTTCTTTTACATACTTATTAGCAAAACATTACTAAAAAGTATACATTAACGTTTTTAAATGTTAGAATATTTAAAAAATTAATATTTTTATAGTGATAATATTTTTCTAGTTTACGAAAGGGGATTGGATCGTGTCAGAAAAAAGCAAAAACCCACAAATTCTCTCATCCGTTAGTAATGCTCTTCTCATACTTAAAAGTTTCTCTACTTTTAAGCCAACACAAAATGTTAGTGAACTATCAGAATCACTTGGTTTAGCAAAAAGTACTGTAAGTCGTTTACTTTCGACATTAGCCCATCAAGGATTTGTAATGAAAGATAAAAAGACTGGAAAATACAAGTTAGGATTATCGGTTCTAACACTTGGTGGAATCGTTACAAATCATATGGAAATCCACAAAGAAGCAGCACCGCTTTTATCAAAATTAGTCAAGGATACTGGGGAAACTGCCCACTTGGCAATTATGGATGGCCTAGATACTATTTATATTCATAAAGAAGAATGTAGTCATCCGGTTCGAATACTTACACATTTAGGGAGAAAAAACCCATCCTATTGTACAAGTTCTGGCAAATTACTGTTGGCTTTTAATGATAATAATTTAGTTGATGAGGTCATTAAAAAGGGGTTGCATCCATATACAGGAAAAAGTATTACAGACCCTGAAAAGTTAAGGAACGAACTTGAAGTAATAAGAAATCGAGGATATGCAATTAGTTCTGAAGAGTTAACTGAAGGAACTCGATCAGTTGCCGCACCTGTTCGTGATTATACGGGCAAAGTTGTAGCAGCCATTAATGTAGTAGGACCCATTCAACGTATGATGGATTATAAAATACCTGATATCGCTAAAAAAGTGATAAATTCAGGGAAAGAAGCTTCCGAAAGAATGGGCTATGATAAAAGATTTAACGTTACAAATTAAGGAAAGTCTATAACACCAAATACATGTGCACCATAGATATAGACTTGTATCAATGTTCTTAGTAAAGATAATCGTGATATTGGCTATTCTGTGGATAGGCTAACTCCTATCCTTTTTTATTTTTAAAAGACTTTTTATAGGGCAAATTATGCGATTCAACAATTATTAAGGCCAATCCCACCAAGGAGAATGGCCATAAGTTATTACTAGATGCTCTATCAAATTAACATAAATTCCTTCCACTCTTCCGGCAAAAGTCTCTGATATTTTGGTGTTAAAAATCGATCATCTACTAACACAATCACTCCTGTATCTGTCTCAGATCGTATCAATCTCCCACCTGCTTGAAGCACCTTGTTCATTCCCGGATAGATATATGAGTAATCGTATCCGTTTTTGCCTATCGATTGAAAATAATCTTTGATGATATCCCGTTCTAGACAAAGCTGTGGTAAACCTACTCCCACAACTACTACACCCTTTAAACGGTTCCCTTTTAAGTCTATACCCTCAGAAAAAATTCCACCTAACACAGCAAATCCTACTAATGTTTCTGTGCTATCCTCTTTAAATTCCTCTAAAAATTGTTCTCGTTCTATCTCATCCATACTATTTTTTTGGATAATGGTACGAATTTCTGGATAGGTGGCAATAAAAATATCATAAACGCTTTTCATATATTGATAGGATGGAAAAAATACTAAAAAATTTCCCTGACGCTCTTGAACAAGCTTTGAAAGCATTTCTATCAATGGCTGTTTGGTATGTTCTCTTGCTCTATAACGGGTTGAAATTGGTTGGATAAATATCTCTGTTTGCTCCTTTGCAAATGGAGAGGGTATTGCCAATGTGTAATCCTCTTTTGAATCTCCAAGCATGTCCATAAAATACGGAAGTGGTAATAGTGTAGCTGAAAAATAGATTGATGCTCGAAACCTTTTGCGAATCTGCTGCAATAGATGAGAAGGATCTAAACAGAACATTTTGAGAAAGACATCATTACTATCAGCTTCTACATATGTTACGTATCGTTCATCATAAAGCTTTGAAATCCTTACAAATGCCGATGCTTCAAAATACGTATCCAAAAGCAATTGTTGATCCTCTGATTTTGTCGGCTGCAATAACTCAATTTCCGCGCAACGAACAAACTTTTCTAGCAACTCTACTAAATCCTCTTGCAATTCTTTCATCACAAGCTGACCGTTTTCTGAACACCTCTTTTTAACCTCAATAAAATATTTATTAAGTTTATTTGCAGAATCATGTATTGGCGAACTTTTATATTCCCGTTTTAAGTTTAAAAAAGGCTTTTTAGTCAATTGAGCAGAAAACATTTCCCTCGCACGATCCACAAGATTATGTGCTTCATCAATTAATAATACTGAATTCTTTTTATGTTCATCAAAAAATCGTTTTAAAGATACTTTTGGGTCAAAAATATAATTATAATCACATATAATCGCATCAGCTACAAAGGCTAAATCCAAGGAAAACTCAAATGGACAAAGAGTATGCTTTCGCGCATATTCCTCTATTGTCGCACGATTAATAAACTTCTCATGGGAAAAAATGTCTAAAACCGCCTCATTAATCCGATCATAGTAGCCATTAGCAAACTCACAATAATCCTTTTGGCAAAGTGTATTTTCTTTAAAGCATACTTTATCTTTTGCCGTAATAGTTACAGCACTAAAAACAAGTCCTTTATTTTTCAATTGTGAAAATGCTTCTTCAGCGTTTTGTCTTGTAATAGTTTTCGCTGTTAAATAAAACATCCGATCAAGCTTACCTTCTCCAAGTGCTTTAACCGTCGGGAAAATGCTAGATATCGTTTTACCTATGCCAGTTGGGGCATTTGCAAAAAGATTTGTTTTCTCTGAAATGGTTTGATAGACGGCACCCGCAAACTTTCGTTGCCCTTGTCTAAAGGTATCAAATGGAAACTGTAATTGTGATATACTCTCGTCTCTTCTAACCCGATGCTTGTACATCAAATTTGCATAGGGATAATAGCCTTCCACTAATTCCTGCACAAATTGTTCCAGTTCCCCAAATGCAAACTGCTTTTGAAATTTCTTTTGCTCATCTGACACAATATGTATGTATGTCAATTGAACACTGATTTCTGAAAGGTTTGTGTCTTTTGCATAAATATAGGCGTATACCTTAGCCTGTGCCCAATGTACAGGTACAGAATCTTCCTCAATTCCAGTCAGTTCTCTTGAAGTAGACTTAATTTCATCGATGAGTACTTCATTTCCTCTAAAAAGCAACCCATCACAACGACCTTCTATAACAAACTTCATTTCCTCATATTCTATTTCCGTTTTAAGAAAAACTTCCTTTTGATCCGTTTCCTCATACGTACTTTGAATCGCTTTATGAGCTTTTGTCCCCTCTGTCATGGTCGTTGAAGTCCGAAACTTATTATCAATACTTCCACTACTATAGACATATTCAACTAAATTGCGTACTGAGAGCTTTATTTCCGGTAGCATCGTATCACCCAAATGTTCTGAATTAATTTAATCCTACAAGTTTTTTTATCCATAAGCAAAAAACTGAATTGACCGTTTATCTCCCCAAAAAAATAAAAGAAGAGCCGTTTCTTTCAAATAGCTCTTCTTCACAACTTCTCCTATAAGAACGATTGTCTTAGTTGCCTTCCTTTTCAAGTTGATGTTTTTCCTTAAGAGCCAATACCCCGACTAAGCCAATAACAGAAAAGATTACTGGAATGATAAATCCATAAGAATAACCATCAAGGATATTTCCTGTACTTACTTGAAAATGATCTAAAATGTTACCGAAAATACTAGGAAGCAAAATGGCGCTCAAAAACCCTCCAGTATTTGCGAAGCCTGAGACAATACCTGATTCTTTAATAGGAAAAGTTTGGCGGACTGCAGCAAAAGTTAAAGCGTTTGCCCCATAGGAAAGACCAATCACAAAGAATAAAATAAGTAACAAAAATAATGGCGGACTGCCACTAAATAATAAAAACGTTGACCACATGCAAAGCAAAATCACATGCACAACAATATATGGCCGTTTAATCATCCCTAAACGACTTGCGATCCATCCAGCTAAAGGAGCCCCGATCAACGCTCCGATTAACCCCAGCATGATAAGCTGACTTGCTGCAGATAGAGACATGCCATACATATTCATGGCATAAGGAACTCCCCAAGAACTAATAAATCCAACATATGTCCCAACAATCCCAAAGTGACAAAAAAACAATGCCCAAGCTTGTCGTTTAGAAAAGATTCTCTTTAAGATTGCCCATGTTTTTTCACGTGGGGGTACATTTTGTTGTTGCACAGTTGGTTGTTCAGGTCTTTTTAATAGGACAAAATAAAGAAGTATACCACATAGGAAAAGTACTGTTCCTGATAGGAAAAATGCTGTTCTCCAACCAAGGTAGTCTATTAATAAGGCATATGGAACTGATGCTAAAAGATATCCAAGACTCCCCGTCATCGCTGCGACTCCTATTAGTCTTGTAAATTCCTTTGCAGTAAACCAATGACTTAAAATGAGGATCATATTCACCCAAATCGTAGCGTCTCCAGTACCTGTTAACACTCTAGCAAAAAATAATACAAATTCCGAAGTACTTACACTATAAATGATGGTTCCAACACCTGTTAAGACTGCGCCAATAATTAGAAAAAAGTTCGGTCCAAAACGATCCGCCATAATCCCCATCGGAATTTGTAACCCTGTATACACAAAATATTGAATACTCGTTAACAACCCAATTGTGGTTGCAGTAATATTAAAATCCAACATCATTTGTTCAGTGATTAAACCCGGAGCTGTTCGTTGGCTCGACATTAATAGATAAATGAATAATACTAATGAAAAAACGACCCAACGATATCGGTTATTTTGTTTGTTCAAATAGGATCTACTCCCGCAAACGTTTTTCCTTATATATATGATTAGAGGAAAAAATCGGGACCATTGTTCTTAAATAAAATTCATCATAAATTGATATGTAAATTAAACTTCTAACCACATCTAATTGAGTTTTAAATTAGGCACTTGGCCGTTAATTTATATCTACTTTACTTCATTCTATATCATGGACATGGAGTTCAATATTTCTCATTATAAGGAATGCTACAAGTTTTCATTACTCTTATATGCAATTTCTCCCCGACAAATGGTATATCTAATATTACTCACATCATCTATAATTAACAGATCTGCGTCTTTTCCAGGTTCTATGCTACCTTTTCTATCAAATAACCCAAGCTGTTTTGCAGGATTAGATGCTGTCATTTTAATAATATCTTGGATGGTCACTCCCTTTATTTTCAACATACGATTAACCGCGTCACACATTTTTAAAATACTTCCGGCAAGTGTTCCATCATCTAATAAAGCTTGATTTTTATCTACCTTTACCTTTTGACCGCCTAAATCAAATTCACCTTCACCGAGGTATTTTGCCCTCATTGAATCTGTGATCAAAATGAGTCGTTCACTGCCAATATTTTCATAAATAATATGTAACATTTCTGGAGTTATATGTACCCCATCCGCAATTATTTCAGAACGTAACTCTTGCAACAAGAAAGAAGCCCCTACTGCACCAACATCCCTATGATGTATACCATTCATCGCATTACATAGATGAGTCAATTGACGTACCCCAAGACTTACTGCGCTTTTGATATCACCAAAACTTGCATCTGTATGACCAGCAGAAATATTTACTCCATTTTCAAATAGATAGTGAATAAATTCTCCGTTAGCATCAAGCTCTGGTGCTAATGTGATTGTTTTAATAGAACCTTTTGCAATATCCTGCCACTTTGCAAAGGTGGTAATACTTGGAGGAGTGATGAATTCCTCCGGTTGGGCCCCTGCTTTAACTTTGTTAATAAAAGGACCTTCTAAATGCACCCCAAGAATTTCAGCAAACATCGGCTTAGTTTTGTAATTTGCTATATTCTCTAGCGCTCTTTCGATGTTATCAGATGATTGAGTAATTGTTGTTGCTAGAAAACTAGTAACACCTTCTTGAGGTAATATGAATGCTATTTTATCCAAAGCCTCTTCAGTAGCGTCCATTACATCATAGCCATTTGCTCCATGAATATGTATATCGATAAATCCAGGTATTACTTGTAGATTCGTCGCATCAATAACAGCAATATGATCAGAAACGTTCACCTCATCATTCACATATAACTTTTGAATAATCCCATTAGCAATGTATAATGAAGCATTTTCATATTTTTCTGTTTCTGTATGGATGGTTGCGTTTTTGATGAGAATTGGAGGTTGATTATTAGACATTTCCAAATCATTCCATTCACATTTATTTTAAGTAAAATAGAAAGGATTAAGTGCAGTATAAAACCGTACTAAATCCTTATTTGTTAAAACTATTAATTTACGAGAGTTAGATCCTCTTCTTTTAAAACTTCTTTTGAATATAAGTGACAAGCAACAAAGTGATTTTTTTCCACTTCTTCATAGGCTGGTTTTACCATTCTACATATCTCTTTCACTTTTGGACATCGTAAATGAAATGGACAGCCAGAAGGGGGATTAGATGGGTCTGGTACATCCCCTTTTAGAATAATCCTTTCTTTTTTAACTGTTGGATCATCAGATGGTATTGCAGAAATTAAAGACTGAGTATATGGATGTAATGGCTTCTCAAATAATGAATCTGTATCTGTCATTTCAACCATTTGTCCTAAGTACATTACTCCTACTCTGTCACTCACATGTTTTACTACGTTTAGGTCATGAGAGATAAATAAGTAAGTTAGTTTAAATTCTTCTTGCAATTCAATTAACAAATTAATAATTTGAGCTTGGATTGATACGTCTAATGCTGAAACAGCTTCGTCCAATATTATGAATTTAGGATTTGTAATAAGAGCACGCGCAATACTGATTCGCTGTCTTTGACCACCACTAAATTCATGTGGATAACGCTGAATTTGCTCTTTTGTTAACCCTACTTTTCCCATTATATCGATGACTTTTTGTTTCGCTTCTGCTTTTGAAGCAAGGTTGTGAGTTAAAAGCGGTTCCATTAAAAGTTGTTCAACTGTCATCCTAGGATTTAGGGAACTGTATGGATCTTGGAAAATCATTTGCAGATCTTTCCGTAATTTTCTAAAGCTACTCTTTGAATAGTTTAGTATATTTTCTCCGTTATAAAATATTTCACCTGATGTTGGTTCCAGTAGTCGTAAAATCGACCTTCCAGTAGTAGACTTACCACAGCCACTTTCTCCAACTAAAGAAAATGTTTCTTGTTCATGTACGACAAAACTAATATCATCAACAGCTTTTACATTACCAACTGTTTTTCTCAATAGACTAGATTTAATTGGGAAGTGTTTTTTTAGATTTTTAACCTCTAAAATCATCTTTTTATCCATAGGCAACTTCCCCCTCAACATTTAACCAACACTTGCTTATATGATTTGGTCCTATTTTATGTACTGGGGGATCTTGAATCATACAAATACTCATTCTATTAGGGCACCTAGATGCAAATCGACAGCCAGGACCTTGATGCTCTTTTGGATTAGGAACATTTCCAGGAATGGAGTATAGTTTTTTTGTTCGATCACCTAATGATCGAACAGAATTTAATAAACCAATTGTATAAGGATGATTCGGATTTTTGAATAAGGTAACCACATCCGTCTCCTCCACTATTTCACCAGCATACATAATAGCCACACGTTCACAAGTTTCAGCAATTACACCTAAATCATGGGTAATCATTAATATAGAAGTCTCGTAATCCTCTGATAGTTCATTCATTAACTCTAGTATTTGGGCTTGAATAGTTACGTCCAATGCAGTAGTAGGTTCATCAGCAATTAAAAGCTTTGGCTTACAAATCAATGCAATCGCAATCATGATACGTTGTCTCATACCACCTGAAAGTTGGTGGGGATACCCCTTTAAAACTTGAGCTGGCCTAGAGATACCAACTTTTGTTAGCATTTCTATTGCAAGTTCTTTCATTTGCTTTTTATCATATTTTGAATGAAAACGAAGTACTTCTAATATTTGATGTTCAATAGTGAACAATGGATCTAGCGCAGTCATTGGTTCTTGAAAAATCATTGATATTTCATTTCCACGTACATTCAATAATTCTTTCTTTTTTAACTTTGTTAAATCCTTATTTCCATCTAATAAAATACTACCTTCTTTTATTTTCAAAGGGTCTGGTAGAAGATTCATAATGGCTAATGAAGATAAGCTTTTACCACTTCCAGATTCGCCGACAAGCCCAAATTTTTGCTTTTTTTCTATTTTCAAATTGATATTTCGTACTAAATTATAGTTTTGACGCCCATCATCTAACTCGATAGATAGATCCTTTATTTCTAGAATTGGATTACTCATTTCTAGACCTCCTTAGAGACAACAACCGATTGTAGGCTTCCGGTTGTGTATAAGCAATTTTCCCCATGATTACTTGTTGTTTTGCTCCTGTAGCTGATGGAAATTGATTAAACTGTCCAGTTAAACATCTATACCCTAATGTAGCAAAAGTAATAGCTTCTTTAAAATTACTAGATATATTAAAATCTTCGTGTGTGAATAACTTCTTAGTTGGAAGATATTTATGTAATTGCTTCATTAAAAATGGATTATAACTTCCTCCACCACCAACAATGACTTCATCGATTATTTCTCCATTAATTTCTATAAAATTAATATAACTTTCCGCAATCGTTTTAGCTGTCCATGATGTTACCGTTGCTACAATATCTTCATTTTTCAATCCTAACAATTGTGCTTCGTCCATTAACTTGTTAACGAATTCTACGTTAAACAATTCGCGTCCAGTTGTTTTTGGTGGTTGCAATTGAAAATAAGAGTGACTCATCAGGCTACTTAAAAATGCATCTTGTATCGTTCCTGATGCTGCAATTTTCCCATCTTGATCAAAGGTTTGACGTCCATTAGTAATTCGAGTGACCACCTCATCAATTACCATATTACCTGGCCCTGTATCAAAAGATTTGATGTCATTCTCACTTGCATCTCGACTTAAATAGGTGACATTACCAATACCACCAATGTTTTGAACCGCTCTTGAATGAGTTTTACTTTTAAACAGTAAGTAATCCATAAATGAAGTTAGTGGTGCTCCTTGTCCACCAGCTGCCATATCTGCAGTGCGAAAATCTCCAACTACGGGTAGACCAGTCGTTTCTGATATGACCGAAATATCACCAATTTGCAGCGTTCCTGGTACATCCCCAAAACGATTGGAGCCTTCTGGTTTATGAAAAATGGTTTGACCGTGTGAACTAATAAATAAGACATCCTTTGAGTTAACTTTTGATTGCTCCAAAAGACTGTTTACTGCCAATCCAAGTTCTTTTCCCAAATACATATTCATTGAGCAAATACTATCTAAATTTGCTGTCGCTGGTGAACAAAGTGACTTTAATTGTTCTCTCATATCTTTTGAGTATGGAATAGATAATGTGGAAATTGTACTAACTTGAAAATTCTCTTTACTATCCTCAATTTCTACTAAAGCAACATCAATTCCGTCAAGAGATGTACCAGACATTAGCCCAATAGCTAAACATTTCCCCATATTCTCACCCCTTCTTTGCAAGTTCAATTGCAACGTCAACAAAACCTTTCCCCTCAAGTAGGCAGCGTTTTGCAACATTTCTCGTTACATTTCCTTTAACCATAACGAGACCTTCTTTTACATTCCATTGAGTCTCAATTAAAATTTCTTCTGCAAATGCTTCATCAATATTTGCCAAAGTCCCTAAAATTCTTTTCGCACGATTCTTTAGTTTATTATTTGATGCTTGTAAATCAATCATATAATTTTGATAGACTTTACCCAATTTAATCATCGTAGTGGTACTAATCATATTAAGTACCATTTTTTGTGCTGTACCAGCCTTAAGACGTGTTGAACCCGTTACAACCTCTGGTCCAACAATAATTTCAATGGGTACATCAGCGTATCTTGCAATTTCAGATACCGGATTGCAAGATATACTAACTGTTTTAGCACCTAATGACCGCGCATATTTTAACCCCGAGGAAACATAAGGCGTCCTTCCACTTGCAGCTATTCCAATAACAACATCTTTAGAAGATAAATGTTCTTTTTTAAGATCTAGAACTGCTTGTTCCACATCATCTTCTATACCTTCAACAGCATTTAATAATGCTTTCTCGCCCCCTGCTATTATCCCGCGAACGAGTTCAGGCGGTGTATTGTAGGTTGGAGGGCATTCTGCAGCATCCAACACACCTAAACGGCCACTAGTTCCTGCTCCAATGTAGTAGAGATGACCTCCATTTTGAAGTGCATGCACAACTATATCCACCGCTTCTGTAATTCTTGGCAAAACATCTTGTACTGCATTTGCAACCTTTTTATCTTCCTCATTAATAATTTTCACGATTTCTTCGGTGCTCATTTGGTGAATATATTGGGTATCTTTATTTATTTCTTCCGTAATTAATTGAATCATATATTAATCGCTCCTAGAATCTTTACGATTTCATTTTTGGATCTAAAATATCTCGTAAACTATCGCCCAATAGGTTAAAACAGAATATAGTAAATACAATTGCTCCTACAGGAAATAGTAGTGTCCATGGAGCGAATTCCATGTAAGTACGGCTAGCATCTAACATTGTTCCCCAAGACGGGTCTGGCGGTTGTACTCCTAAACCAAGAAAGCTAAGAGCTGCTTCTGTCAATATCGCTCCCGATAAAGCTAATGTCACTTGAACAATGAATGGAGCAAGAATATTTGGAGTGATGTGCTTAAAAATAATTTTGAGTGGAGAAACACCAATTGCAACAGCACTAGTTATATATTCATTTTCTTTCACTGAGATGACAGCAGCCCTAACCGTTCTGGTAAATACAGGTGTAAATACAATCCCAATTGCAATCATTGTATTGGTTAAACTTGGTCCAAGCATCGCGACTATTGCTAGTGCGAGAAGGATATCAGGAAATGCAAAGAACACATCCATCACCCTCATAATGATTGAGTCCACTTTCCCTTGGAAATAACCGCTGATTAGCCCAAAAATTAAGCCAAAGGTCGCTCCAATACCAACTGCAATGATACCCACTTGTAAAGAAACTTGTGCACCATATACAATTCGAGAAAAGATATCTCGGCCGAATTCATCCGTTCCGAAGAAAAATTGTCCATTAGGCTTTTCCATTACATGATCCATGAACATTTCATCTGGGTTGTATGGGCTAATAATTGGTGCAAATAAAGCTACTATTATTACTATAAAAATTCCTATAAAACCAAAGAGTCCTACTTTATCTTGTACTAACCTTCCAAAAAAGTATTTCATCAAATCACTCTTTCTGAAGTTTCACTTAATGTCATCATTTATAAGTGATACGTGGATCTAAATATGAATAAAGGATATCAACTAATAAATTTATCATTACAAAGACAGTGGCAATGAATAGAACTGAACCTTGAACAATTGTAAAGTCACGCTGAGTAATACCTGTCAGAACCAATTGACCGAGTCCTGGCAGTGAGAAAATTTGCTCAATTATGACTGCGCCTCCAAGTAAGGACCCGATTTGCATACCAATGATTGTTAAAATTGGTATCATTGCATTTCGAAGTGCATGTTGAAAGATAACAACTCGTTCTTTTGCACCCTTTGCTCTGATTGTACGAATAAAATCTTGTTTTAATGTTTCTAAAATTGATGACCTTGTCATCCTCATAACTGCTCCAGCCATTGTAGTTCCTAAAACTAAACTAGGAATAATCATAATCTGTAGATTTTTTAAAGGATCTTCAAAGAAACCAACATAGCCTACTGGAGGACTGTATGAAAATACTAATGCTAAAACAAGAATAATAACCGTAGCCAATGCAAAGTTCGGTACAGATACACCTAAAAGTGAAATCATACGTACACTAAAGTCCGTTTTTGAATTCCTCTTAACAGCTGCTAAAATTCCCATTGGTATTGCAATTAACCAAGAAATCACAGCTGATATTAAAGTTAATTCGAATGTGATTCGGAATCGGCTTAATATATCTGGTAATACCTCTTTACCAGTTCGCATTGATTCTCCAAAGTCTCCTACAAAAACACCACTAATCCAATTAACATATTGCTGAAATAGTGGTAAATCTAGTCCAAAATCTTTTCGTAATTGCGCAAGTGCTTCAGGCGTTGCATCTGTTCCTAAAATCGTCATTGCGACATCACCAGGTATAATCCTCATCACAACAAATATCAGAATAGACACTCCAAAAAGCACTGGAAACAACATTAAAACTCGTCTGAGTATATATCCAAACATTTCATCACCCTTATGAAAATATTAAAGGGCTGTTCGACAGCCACTTTAATATTTCAGTTACTTAAACTACTATTCATTTACTTTAGTGATTATTTTTTTATTATATTTACAAGATCAAGAGCATTATGAGGATATGGAGTATACCCCTCAACGTTGCTTCTAACAGCAACAAAGTTCATTGGAGAAACTAAGAATAAATTTGGAGAAAGATTAATTAATTGCTTTTGTGCTTCAGTATAGATTGCATGTCTTTCATCTGAATCTATTGTTTGTTTACCTTGAGTTACTAACTTGTCAAAGTCTTCATTTGAGAATCCCCAAACGTTTGCAGAACCATCTGTATGGAAGAAGTAATTTAATGCACGGTCAGGATCAATACCTGAGCCATTACGTCCTACTAAAATATCAGCAGATGTGTTTGACCAAGTTTCGATATATTCTCCCCACTCAATTTGTTTAATTGACGCATTAACGCCAATTTCCTTCCATTGTTGTTGTAAAATTTGAGCTGTATCAACCATATCTGGATAAGTGGAAGCAGTTGTAATTACAGTATCAAAACCATTTTCATACCCAGCTTCAGCTAATAATTGCTTAGCTTTTTCAATATCTCTTTGATAAAGCTCTTCTTTGTTGACGTCAATTGCCCAATCTCCCATTGAAGGCGCAACTGGTCCAGAAATAATTGCATCACCATTCCAAACGATATTAGCAATGGTTTGTCTATCAGTTGCTAAGCTTAGTGCTTGACGGACTTTTTCATTATTGAATGGCTCTTTGTTTACATTAAAACCAATATAACTGTACTCAAGTGATTGATAGTTCATAATATTAATGTCACTATTATCTTTAATTAACTCGGCAGACTTTGCAGATACCATCGCAAAATCAATTGCGCCAGTTCGAATAGCTGAAAGTCTAGAAGATTCTTCTTTCATTGTATTGAAAACGACTTTATCTAATTTTGGTTGGCCTTCAATATAATAATCTTCATTTTTAACAAGAGTAACATGATTATCAGGTACCCATTCCTCAAATTTAAAAGGTCCAGTTCCAACAACTACTTGTTGTAAATCACCGTTTTCCTCAACTACTTCCTTCGCTACAACAACAGCACTAGAGTTTGTTAAATTTGTTAAAAACGTTGCATCAGGAGTATTTACTGTAATTTTTACTGTTAGAGGATCAACAACCTCAATTGCTTTAACATTTGCAAAATATGATTTGATGTGAGAAGCAGTTTCTTCTGCCATAATACGATCAAAGCTGTATTTTACGTCATCCGCAGTCATTTCACGTCCATTATGGAACTTTACACCTTCAACTAAGTGGAAAATATATGTAGTATCATCTGGTTGTTCCCAACTTTCAGCTAACTGACCAACGATCTGCATATTTTCATCAAATGTAACTAAACCTTCATAAGTTTGACCATAAATTCGAACTGATGATTGAGCTGGTGTTTTATGAGGATCTAGTCCAGCAGGTTCCTGATCAACCGCAATATTGAATACCTGTTCTACATTTGTAGTTTGTTCGCTTGTAGTTTCACTATCTTTATTGTCATTTGTTGTACTTTCATTACTTGTATTTTCACTATTACTACAAGCTGCTATTAAAATGGATGTGAAAACTAATGCAAAAAACATTAGTAATCTACTTTTCTTAATCATTTAAATCCCCCTTTATTTTAGTAATACCAAGATTTCATTGAAGAACTGATCTCTAAATGGTTTAATATTCTTTGGTGAATTTACATGAAGTCTGTTTGTTAAAAGTGCCACTACCATTTTTATTTCTGGTACTACCCACAGCGACGTACCAGTAAATCCTGTGTGGCCAAAACCAATAGGGAAGTTTTGTGACATTTCCCAACCAAGTCCCCTATTTTCGCATTGAGGTTTAATTGCAAGCTCGATTAAATTACGATCTATAAACTGAGTCCCTTCAAATTCACCTCCCTTCAAGTAAAGTTCTCCTAAACTTATTAAGTCTTGGAGGTTTGAAAATAACCCAGCATGTCCCGATTGACCATCGAAAAAGTAATGACAGTTGCCATCATTAACTTCTCCACTAATCGGCAATACTTCATCACGCCACCCACTAAATGTTAAATTTCGATCTGCGCACATTTGCTTCTCTATTTGATTACCAAACTCAGTCGCAGCTATATTTTCTGTATCTATTAGTGGTCCATAAGTTAATGATTTGAGTTTTAAGGCTTTTTTAAGATAGTTATCTACCGCTAGTTGAAGAGAATTACCCGTTTGATATTTAATTACTTCACCTAGTAAGATAAAATTCAGGTCACTATATAAAGTTTCACCCTTTTTTCCACCAGAAAGGTTTAAAGAAGATAAAATCTCAAAAAGCATTCTATTAGGTAAATGAGTATATAAAGGGTGCCATGCAATTAACCCTGAAGTGTGAGTTAATAATTCATATATGGTAAGAGACGATAAAACATTACTATCTTTTGTAATGGGCAAACACTCTTTTAAACTGGTAGATAAAGAAACCTTTTTTTCTGTGATTAGCTTTAAGATGATAGTAGTAGTAAATAGTTTCGTGATACTCGCAAGATCAAAAACAGTTTGTAAATTTACGTCTTTCTTAGTATTTCGATTTGACTGCCCGTAAGCTTTTTTTAATACTTCTTTCCCGTCAACAGTTATTTGACAAGCAACTCCAGAAAAGAAATCATCCTCAATATATCTCTTCGCAATAGAATCCAATGTATCTAAATTCATCTATTTTAGTCCCTTCACTTTTGAAATCTTTTGTTGATTGCTTCACGGGTCTTGTCCAGGTGTTCAACGGATTGCTCATAGTTCATGGAAGCCAGACCGGTGTATAAAATATCAATAATATTTAATTGTGCAATTCGTGATGCTGTAGCACCACTTCTTATACTTTCTTCTTGTGAAGAAGCAAATAAATTTATGTCTGCTAATCTTTGAATTTGATTATTACCAAAGCTAGTTAATGAAATAACTTTTGCGTTATTATCTTTTGCTATTTTAATTGTGTCTATAATTTCCTTTGTTTCGCCTGAATATGAAATTGCTAGAACAGTATCATTAGATGTTAAATGAACTGCAGAAGTTAGCTGTGAATGACTGTCCCATAATGCCTCACACCAACGATTGATGCGCTTACACTTTTGTTCAAAATCTAGTGCAACAATAGCAGATGCACCTACTCCAATAGCCATAATTTTTCTAGATTGATTTAATAGGGTTACTGCTTTCTCTACTTCTTCAATATTCAATACGGATAATGTATCCTCTATAGATAGCATATTGTTATGTGATACGAACTTAGTAATTTCTGCAATACTTAATTCCTTTGATAAATCTTTGTATTTATCAATTTCGAATTTTCTATTGTAAACAGAAGCTGAAATACTTAACTTCAGTTCCCTGAAACCATTAAATTGCAAAGATCTGCACATTCGAATAATCGTCGCTTCACTCGTTTCACATTCTTTAGCCAATTGTGCAATTGGCATCGTTAAAATTTTTTCATAATTTTCTATTATATATTGAGCAACCTTTTGCTCAGAGGGTTTTAATGTAGACATTCCTTGACGCAGTTTTTTCATTCCATCACTCAAAATTGGCACCTCTTAAATTTGGTTGTTTTACGTTTGTAGTTTTACTACATTTTTTTCATAATTTTATGTAGTTTAAAAACATTTTAATTGAGACTAGTACTAGTGTCAATTTAGTTTTTAAAATATTCTAAAAAGTGAAAAATAGGGAAAATATGTTGACTAATGCTCTTTGCGAAAAATTTATCTTCAAAGAAGATTAAATTAGTAGACATGAACAAAGGAAATTATTACATTGAAATAATTAAAAAGTGGCCAATCCCAGCTGGGACTGACCACTTTTATTCAAGACTAGACTATTAATATTAATCAACAAAAACATAGTATTCTGAAATCCTTTAATATCTCTTTTTCACTTTATAAATTTAAAGAAGCATCTGTATCAGCAATAACCGTTACGTTACTATGCTTATGTAAAATCGACGCTGGAAAGTCTTCACTAATTTCCCCATGTAAAAGTCGTTTCAACGTATCTGCTTTTTGTTTCCCTGACACAAGTAGCAAAATTTCCCTGCTCTCCAAAATTGTACCGATTCCCATTGTAATAGCATGGGTTGGTACATCATCTATAGATGGGAAAAATCTTGAATTTGCTTTACGTGTCGACTCTTCCAATTTCACGACATGCGTTCGACTTGTGAAGGGTGTACCTGGTTCATTGAAACCAATATGACCATTTATTCCGATGCCTAAAACTTGAACATCAATTTTACCTGCTTGTAAAATCTTCGCCTCATATTCTTGACACTCGGCTTCTAAGTTTTCAGAATTGCTGTTAGGTAGATGGACATTATCATTTCGAATATCCACATGATCAAATAATCTTTTGTTCATATAATAGTGATAACTAGTAGGATGATTATGATCAACATTGACATACTCGTCTAAATTAAAGGTTTTTACATTTTTAAATGATACAATTCCCTTTTTACATTCATCTACTAAAATACTATAAAGTCCTTCAACTGT
>DATMFE010000024.1:0-2727 GCA_035556295.1 Ureibacillus sp. | reverse complement strand
CATAAAAAGTGTAGCCACAGCAGACGTCCAATACACCATTCGCCACCCAAAATGAATATCAATAAAACCACTAACAAGCCGAGCCCCTAAAATACCACAAACTAATCCAATGGCGACATTTCCTAAAACTTTTCCTCTATTATGATCTGAAGCTATATTTGCAGCCAGCGGAACAATAATTTGAGGAACAACCGTTACGATTCCTAATGCTAAACTTGTGACCATCATCCACGTTTTGTTGATAGATAAAGCGTTTAAAGCGAGAACAACACATATAGCGAATAATAAAAACAAAATCAATTTTTTTCGTTCGAAGATGTCTCCTAGCGGTACTATCAAAAGATTTCCTAGTGCATATCCAATTTGAGCTAAAGTAGCTATGATACCTATGCTGGCTGCTGAAACATGAAAACTGGCGGACATGCTTACTAAAAGAGTTTGGTTCAAGTAGACGTTAGCCACTGTAAACCCGCAAACCGTAGCCATTAAAACAGCTAATCCTTTTGATAGATCAGACGTCTTTTCGCTATCTTTTACTATCATCTGTTTCACCTCCCTTACCTAGATCATAAAATAAGGATTATAATGGTAATAGGAGTCTAGTTATACTAGCAGTAAAAGTACTACCTACACAAAGGAGTAAAATCATGGTAAGCGATAAAGAAAGAAGAAAAGAATTAGGAGATTTTCTAAAGATAAGACGAGAACGATTGTCTCCAAAAGATTTTAATTTGCCTATTGGACCGAGGAGAAGAGCTAAAGGATTACGCAGAGAAGAAGTGTCTCAACTAGCAGGAGTCGGCATAACTTGGTATACGTGGCTAGAACAAGGACGAGATATACAAGTATCTTCCGAAGTATTAGAAGCCATATCTCGTATTTTTAAATTAAACAAAGAAGAAATGGAGCATTTATTTTCATTAGGCAATCAGCCGCTTCCGTCTGCAACCGTGCAGAATGAAAGAGAAAATATAGATCGTGTTATAAAAAACCTATTAAGTCAATTAGGTCACTGCCCTGCCTATGTAACAGATGAAAAACTTAATATCGTAGACTGGAATAAAGCTGCTGTGGTGGTATTTGGGGACTTTAACGAGATGGACGAGCGAAACCGCAATGCAGTGTGGCGCTGTTTTACTTCCAAAGAATATCAAAACCTTTTTCAAAATTGGGAAGATCATGCTCAACGACTAATTGCCCAATTTCGCCTAGCTTACACACGCTTTGTCGGAGATGAGTGGTTTAAAGCTATGATTAGTGAACTTAGCGAGAAAAGCCCTCAGTTTTACAAGTGGTGGTCTAATCATGAAGTTTTAGGTATGCCTTGTGGAAAGAAGACAATTATTCATCCTGTGGTAGGAGAAATGATTATGGATCATATCACACTCCAAGTGTATGATGCACCTGAATTAAAAGTAACCATTTATCAACCTTGCCAAGAAAAAGAAACAGAAGAAAAGATGAAGCATTTACTGAGATCATAATATTAGTACTATACGTATCATTAATGTTAATTACTAGAAGCCTATGTAATCTTGATAAGTACATAGGCTTCTTTGCGTTTTTCTTCTAACTTATTTCATCAAAAACGTTCGTAAAAGTATGTGTGTTTTAGAATACGTTCGTAATTAATTTCCGAACTTAAATGAACGGTAAAAATGATAGTTTTATTATCTAAATGAAAAGTCCGTAAAAGTATACTTTTACGGACTTTTATTGGTTCTTGTAATACTTATTATGGTAACTACGATTATATATGATGTTTACACTGATAAAATCTTAATTTGTGGTAATATTTTCTATAAAGGAGGTTAGGTCAATTGAAAACAATAGGCTTATTAGGTGGAATGAGTTGGGAATCATCAAGCGAGTATTACAGAATTATCAATCAAACAGTAAATAGAAAGTTAGGAGGACATCACTCTGCTAAAAGTGTGATGTATTCTGTAGACTTTGAAGAAATAAAGAAATTGCAACATAGTGATAGATGGGATGAAGCAACAGAGTTAATGATTAAAGGAGCTCAATATATCGAAAAAGGTGGAGCCGACTTTTTAGTTATCTGTACAAACACTATGCATAAAATGGCAAGTGATATTCAGCAACACATTGGTATTCCTATTTTACATATTGCAGATGCCACAGCTAAGAAAATAAAAGACCAAGGGATTAATAGAGTCGGGTTGCTTGGCACGAAGTTTACGATGGAAGAGGATTTTTATAAAGGTCGACTTATGGCTAATCATAATCTTGAAGTTAATATCCCCAGCGAAAAAGAGCGCCAAATTGTACATGATATTATTTACAAAGAATTATGTTTAGGGAAGATTGACTTAGGTTCCAAAAGTGCATATCAAAAAATTATAAATGGTTTAATCAACGATGGAATAGAAGGAGCTATATTAGGTTGTACTGAAATCTCCTTACTAATTAATCAGAATGATATCTGGATACCTATATTCGATACCACAGAAATACATGCACAAACAGCAGTTGATTGGGCATTGGGGATCTCCTAAGAAAATAAGTAGATGAAAAAGAGACTAAGTACCATATTCCTCAGAACAAAGGCTTCCTAGAAAATCACATTATGGTAACTACAAATGTATACCATATATAGCGCTCCTCGAAGAATTATTATGATAGAATGGCATAAAAAGGTAGTTAATTAAGGGGATGTCTTTTTGATTGCAGTAAGTTCATGTTTAGCAGGAATAGAGTGTAGAT
>DATMFE010000023.1:0-8290 GCA_035556295.1 Ureibacillus sp. | reverse complement strand
TTGAACAGAGTTACCAAACAAAGTACTTGGGTGATCTTGCTTCCAACTTTCACTTGAATGCTTCGCCAATATTGCCTCATCCCTTCATTTCTAAATTGATGACTTGCTAAGCATAGTATTTAAAGTTAGACGTCAAAATATGTACTTGGAAATCAGCCAAAACTTAGTGGAATGAACAATTGATTCTTTTTCATAATTTGAATTATGTGATTCATACTAATTGTTAACATATCCTTTGTTTTAAAATTTTCCTTTTCACTATTCAACTGTCTAGATTTGTGATTAATTTGCGCTAATTAAAGATTCATCAAATCGTTCGTCTACTTGCCTAGTTTGCATCAATGGTGTAACTCGCTCTAATCCATGCAACCTCTTACCAGCGATACCATTTAACTGGTTAAAACATGTTTTTGAATCAAAGTAAGCAAGGTGTATTTCATTAAAAATTTCCTTTGTTGTTTTAATTGTTAAAACACATATACTTTTCTCATCCTCTGTTTTAATCCAACCATTCAAGACTATTTCTTTTATGGCATCCACTTGATCTGCATGAACAATTTCATAAATTGTCCTTAACGTAATTTGGTATAGTAAATGCTCGTACATTTTATTTTGTGCATTTGTCGGTAGATGTATTTCCTTAAAAACATTTTCAAATGGATCAAATTTTACCTCTAATAGAGTTGGCATACTTTCAAAGGAAGGAAATAAATAATTCACGATGAGCGTCTCTGTTTGCTCATAATAGTCTAGGTCAAATTCTTGCGGACACCAATCTGGATAATTAGAAGTAGCAAGTAAGATATCGTAATACTCAATAATCGCAGAGGGATTTTTTTGAACATAATTTATTATTTGCTGCTCAATGGCCACGTTAATTGCTTGTTGTTCTTGGAGAAACATTTGCTTCTTCTTTTCCCATTCCTTTAACTCTTCTACATACTTTTTCTTGTTTTCTCCATTTATTTTTTCGATATTTCTTTTACTCTTCTCCCAGTGTTCGTAATGTTGTTGGTATAGATCACTATGTTTAGCAGGTTCGTTTTTTATCCATCTATTTAGTACATTCTGTTTTGAATGATAAATTTCACTATGTTTATTTGGCTTTACTGGTATTCGAAGGGTTTCGGGAATTGTTGGTTTTGGAATAGTAAAATCTTTTGTACTTTTCATGGATTTCCAGTCAATACGAATAGGATTAATTAATGCTGATTTTAGTATATTCTCGATGATTTCTAATTTGCCGAAGGCTTCCTTCGTTAACTGGTCAGCGTAAAGTTTTAGTTCACCTTTTTCTCTAGCCACTTTTTCTCTCTCTGAATATATCGCTTGTTGCTCTTGCTTTTTTTCCCACATTTCTTGCCATCTTAATTTCTGAGCCTCTGCCTTTTGAAAGACGATATATTGGTCTTTCCCTTTAATTACGCGATACTTGTTCAGTCCATGATGCCAAATTTCAACTTTGTACACGCAATTGATCCCTCTTTCGAATAGTTTATTAATCAGTATCTTATTGCCACTATATGTTATAGACTTTTGTAATATTTCTGTAGTTTTGATCTAGATATAGTTCCCTATTGCTTAACGCCTAGTATTTAGTCTCCATAACAAAAAATGCACCAAAATATTGGTGCAATGAAATTTTTCTTTAAGTAGATACGTATATGAAGGAATACTACTAATTTAGTATATTTGAATCTCCAAATATTAATTACAATCAACTCATCAACCATTCCTGAATATGACTTATCAAAAACTCCTTCCCTATGTCGTTGTAGACTACCTTTTGATACTCTCTTCCATTAAAGTTTCTTGTAATACTTTCGATACCGTATCCTTCCGAATTTTCATTGGTAATTGTATTGACTTTACCATCCTCATCTATTATTTCACTTAAGATACCAAGTTCTTTTAACTTTTTATTAATCATTTGACCTGTAACTTTTTTACTTACCTGTGGGTTAATGACTTTATTGATTGCTCTAGCAAATTCATTGATTCCTATTTTCCCAATTGGTAACTTAACATTTGCTAATTGTTCTTCTGTTATCACAAAAGTGATAGGTTTTCTTGAAGGCATTGTCTTTAGTTCGATTTCATTGGTGATGTATTCATTGAGGTAGTAAAGTGATCGCAATATTTTGGGGTGATTAAGGAAACTTTCTTCAAAAATTGGGGAATCATCAATTGGGTTTACACCCTCGGCTAACTTGGTAATGACTACTTTCGATTCAAGCAGTTTTTGTACATTAGCTATCAGATAGAATCACCTCATTAAGATTAATATGTGATTTAAAATGAAGGTACTTCCATTTTATCTAGTTCACACATCTTGTCAATTTGGCTCCAATAAAAGATTTGTGCCAAAATTCCTATTTTCAATATAAAAGATATCAATAATTCATTTTTCAGCATCACAATTAGCGACTAACTAGCTGAAATAATTATTTTCATAGAGATATACAGTTGGAAACTTAGAATTTTCATTTTGGTAATATGATAAAATGAAATAGAAATACAAATTATTATCATTAAAATCATAAATTTATAACCTACATTATAAATAGAAAATGTTAAAAATATGCTAATTTAATAATAAAAACTCATCTTGTATAACTACCAAAAGAAAGGTCAAACCCATAATAAATGGTTTCGACCTAGTTTTATTCTATTTCCCAATGCCTTGCCACCTATAAATCGGACATGCTTTTCAATCCTTTTGACCTATTGTTAAAATATTCAAAAATAGGAACCTTTGTGCTAAAATTAGATTGTAATAGTTTTGTGCTCAAGGGTGGTTGGCTCACTCCAGTAGAAAGGAGTGGTGCTATGACAGTCTCAGAAGCACTAATGTTGGCAATTTCATTTTCAACATTAGTCATTGCGATCCTGTCTTTTAACGTAAAAAAATAACCCACCTTTGAGTTGGTAGCTCAGATGGGTTAGGTAATGCCTTCTTTTCTGGAGCCAATCCCTTTTGGGACCGACTATTATATGACTGCTTGATGTTGCAGCATCGAGCAGTCATTTTTTATTATTTATCATTATACTAATTTTCGACAGGTATAACAAGAATGTTTCCCCAATGCACATTTTATGCACTTTTTCTTGGATACATTCCAACAATTTTTATTATATTTATACACATTCAAAATTGCAATGAATTATTTCGCTTTACGAAATGCAGTACCCTTTTGCAATCGATTATTTGTAACTCCTACGATATGAGAAACGAACTTTTCCTTTTTTCTACACTTCGCCACTCGTTTCCCAGGGTCCATGCCAAATTCCGAAATGATATCTTTAAGCTGATCTACCTCTAATTGATTAAGGGATTGGAGTAACCACTCTTCACCTTGTTCTTCTAAAATTGATTCAGGGTTGAAAAGCGCCGCATTCCGTTTTCGTGATTTCCTCTTTGGAACAGTGCTTGAAGAAAGGCCTTTCTCATCTGTAACTGGATTTTCTGCAGAAGCTCCTCTATTCTTTCTTCTTCCCCCACTTCCACTGCCCTTATGTGAGTCCGATTCGTCCTCATTGAAAACCCTCCTAATCCTGTCAGCAAATTCTTTGTTCACTTTCACTTCTTGAACAATACATTCAAACAATTGTGCTAACTGCATTTCAATTTTCAATTCGTTCATACCTCTCTACAATTTCATTTGCAAGGTTAAAGAAAGCATCAAATTGGCCGCCGTAGCCCCATTTCTGACGGAATGTTGCATATTCCATCGTAAAATCAGCAGCACTTGCCATTTGATTTGTATCTCTAAATACCGCATTAAAGAGCGGTGCATCTATTTCTTTTGCTAGTTTTGCTTTATTGGTTTGATGGACGTTGGAGTTTTCTCTATATTTAGTAATTACAATTCCTAACGTTTCAATTGGATAGCCAATCTCCCATGCAAAATCATTCACGCGATTAATAATTTGTGGAATCCCATATGTCGAAAGTACATCCGGGATGGTTGGAATAATATAGCCATGCGCAATCCGAAGTCCATTAAGGGTAATGACACCTAAATTTGGCGGACAGTCGATAATAATATAATCATAGTCATTGATAATTGGTAGGATTGCTTTCCTTAACGTATCGTATGGATTAGTCGAATAAAATTTTCCACGTGGGATTCTTGTTAAATCATCTTGTATATTGATTAAATCGAGGCTTGAAGGGATCAAATCCAAATTCCTACATGACATTATGTTGGATACATTTTTTTGAAGTGTTCTTTTCAAATCAAACGAAACTTCTTCTGGCCTTAGGGCGCTTTCAAAAAGTCGTGCTAGCGTATACCCACTATCATTTAATTCTTTCCACCGATGTTCCCCAATTAACATCGTGGTTGCATTCGTTTGAGGATCAAGGTCAATAAAAAGCACTTTCTTTTTAAACTCAGAAGTCAACATCTCGGCTAGTCCAACACTTGTCGTTGTTTTTGCCACGCCGCCTTTTAAATTGATGACTGGAATAACGATCGCCAATAAGCAGTGTCCCCTTTCAATGAATTCTCTTCTATCAATATATGGTGAGTTAACAAGACTATGTACAATTTCCTATTTTGCGTTGTATTAAAAGGAAAAGAGGAATTTTCTGAAGAATACTCTAAAGAATTCTTTAATTTTAATAAATGAGTGAATGGCATAAATAGAGTAGTAAAATTACCGAAATCAAGGGGTGTTAGGATGAAATATTTTGCAATATCCTTTATTGTAGGCGTTTTCTTATTTATGTATGTTGTTTTTCCAATCATGGATGCTCTAGAGATTCATGGAATAGCCGAGTTACACGAAATTCTAATATCACCTCAAAACATTTGGTTAATTTTTGCAATTGCCTTATTTGCTTTTATTTTATTTTTACTTGTGTATATAAGCCTTAAGAAAAATAAATATGTTTAGGTTAAATCGAACATGATAAATCAAAGTTAAATAGTAAAAAGTCGAATCCCATTTGGATCCGACTTTTCTACAGAAGACTTATTTATGGAATAGGATGGGGCTTTAAATTCAACTCTTCTCCATCTGCTAGCTTACGTAATCTTGCTGACTCTAGCATTGCCTCTTGTTCATAAGGTAATATTAATAAGCTTGGCGTCACGACTCTTAAACTGATTAAATTTAATGCTCGAATATCCTCAGTTGTTAAATCCTTATAATAAATCTCAGTCTGTTTTGAAACCGACATTATCATTTCTGAAAAGGAGTATTCCATATCAATCGACTCCAGATTGCTTACTTCGACTTCTGAAGGTATTACCTCAGATAAAATGTTTTCATCTAACCCTTTAAAATAAGAATAAACACAATCCTCTTTAGACAGTGAGTCCTCCATAGAGTAGTAAGAACTTTTTTCTTGTAAAGTAACATATCCACTAATGGCTTCCTCAATGGATTTTTTGATGGCTTTACTGATCTTCCGATTTGTCGATGCAGCCATATAGAACCCTTTTGAATTTTTTTCTTTAATCACCGTCAGTATAGTAAAACTTTTAATATCTGGTTGGGAAATATCGTACACCTGAATCGAATAGTTTAAGTTTTCTACAGGTTCAATGTACTTTTTAACTTTCGTAGACTTTAAACTTTCGATAGAGATTTCATAGTTCACCTTTTTTAACAACCAAAATAGCATAAATGCATCTTTTTCTATACATTCATTTAATGCATTTTCAAATGCAATATCAAAGTCCGGACCAGATGCTAATCCCGTTGAAACTACATCTCTAAACTTTTTAAAATGGTTGGGTATTAACAAATACACTGTTTCGATTGGTAAATATACTCTTTCATCTGTCATATAATTCTTGGCAACTACCCAATTACGTACATCCATTTCGTCATATTGTTCAAATTTGTGCTGATTTGAATATTGTTCATCAGTATAACGATTGAATTGCAATGGTGATATTGTTCGATATTCTAGTTCGTTAATAGATCGCTCCACTATGTCAATTGGATTCATAATTCCTGCGCAGTAACGCTCAATGGCTTCCCCGACCGCATGTGATCTTGCTACATGATAATCTATCGAAAAACCTGTGCCTGGGAAAATTTTATGTCCACTTTTTTGTTTAATTATGGCCATGTACCGATGAAATTGGTTGTTCATCACATTAATAGGCACACTCTCTAAAGTATGAATTAGCCCTTCTTGATACTTCATGTCATCTAATTGATTCATTTTAAGCACCCCTTCTACTTTTAAAAATCACAGACTAAAAACGAGCGACTATTAATCAACCTGGCTTCTTTCTAAAAAAATGGGTCCCATATATAAATTATCATCCGCTATTCCAAACTGAATCCACGGAATATTTAATTCCTTTGTTAACTCGTATATATCATTAAATAGAATCATTTCGAAGTTAAAGTCTAAAGCGATAATCAAATCTACTTTTAAATCATTCTCCAACATTTCATTTATATGGAGAACTTGAACATCGTAAGTATTGTTTACTGCTTGAATGCACTGTTGTATTTCTACTCTAAGATTTTTCGTCAGTATTGCAATGTTTTTCATCTGTTTAGAATGGAACTTATTGAGTAGACCTTGAGTAAATAGTCGATTTAAGGTGTTGTCGATAAGTGAAATTGACTTTTCAGATAATCTAGCAATATTAGATGTAACAATCTCTGTTTCTTGCAGTAATTCACGATCAGTGTTCCTTGCATGGTTCCTTACAAATCTGTTTCTCATTGACTGAAATACTAGACGGTCATTTTCAACCCGTTTCTCTTGAAGTTGTACAAACATACTCATTCCCTCCATTTCATTTCACCTATGAAAACTAGAATTTATTTGTTTATATCTAGTAAGATTTTCATGTTAATATTAATTATAGAAGATTTCTGAAATTTTAAAATCGAGTAAATTTTGTGGGGAACACGTACTTAATGTAAGTGTTTAGTTGATTTTTCAGGAAAGTTGTTTAATTTTTTCGGCATTTTATGAAAGTTTGAACAAAAAATAGGAGTTTAAGTGGTTTTAAAAATCCTATTTGTGAAAACATTAAATGCCATTCAACTTCTACCAACTTTATGTAATAATGAGATTAATTCGGAGGGACTTACTTTGAAAATAGGAGATGTTATAAGATTCAAACGAATTGAACAGGGAATAAGTCAAGAGGATTTAGCATCTGGAATATGTACAAATTCTTATTTAAGTCGTATTGAAAATAACCACGTAACGCCCGATGAGGAGATCTATCGTTTGCTGCTTGCAAAACTAGGCGCAGACTACGATGAAATTATCTATAATTCAAATGAAATTGAAAATGATTTAGATGATTGGTATTCACATTTAACTAAGAAAACACCATTAAAAAAGGAATTATCCTACTATCTAAACTTAGAGAATAAGGTCAACCACGGTCAAATAATTAAGTATAAAATCATCTATTCTAGATACTTATTAACTATTCGAGAGTACGAAAAGTCTAAAGAAATCTTAGACGATGTATACAATCTTCTGCCAAGTTTAAATAGTTATGAAAAGTTTATTTTCATAAATACATACGTGGTGTGTTTTCTCTTTTTAGACAAAAATCAAGAAGCAATTGAGATTTTTGAAGAGTATACAGAACAACACAACATGAACTTTGGCACCAAAGAAGAGCATGGCAATCTTTACTATAATATCGCCCTGTGTTTTAAACGCGTGAGATCTTATAGGCAATGTATTACCTATGCTAAACTTGCATTTACTGAATACAGTGAAGTATTCCATTTAACACATATGATTAAGGCACTAGTTCTATTAGGCATTTCATATAATAATATTTATGAGTGGGAACAAGCTATCAAATATTATAGACAAGCCTTAAGTATTCTGAACCAACTGAATACTTCTTCTGATCAAGATAAATTAATGATTTATAACGATTTAGGTTACTGCAGTGAGTGCCAGGATCATTATTTAGATGCTATTAATTATTATCAATCAGCATTAGAAATTGATAATGAAAATTTACATGTACTAATCAATTTGGCAAGGACACATTATAAGATTGGAAATTATAAGGAAGCTAAGTATTTTATTAACAAGGCAGACCATATCATTCAATCACAATCAGCACACGAGTTATACGCTATTCAAAATAATTTATTGAATTGCCTATTATTCGCGGAATATAAAGATATTGAGGATATATTTACCTTATTAAACTCTAACTTCTCTTACTTATTGAAAACCCATGCATATGAATTAATTATTTTTTTCGCAAAAGAGTTTGGAGAAATTTTCGAAAATCATAAGTTTTATAAAAAGAGTAATGAGCTATACAAA
>DATMFE010000022.1:0-5656 GCA_035556295.1 Ureibacillus sp. | reverse complement strand
GTTGGTAAAATACTAAGAATGATAAAACACTAATTCTTTGTTTTTCCTTTCATAAATTCTTTGTATTTTGAGCAAACTACTCAAGATGTTTCCGAGCATCGACTCATATAACTAAATTCTGCAGCAGAAAAAAACCTACCTCTTTTGACTGGGAAGAGATAGGTTTTTCTGTTTTTTTATGATGACTACGATATACACTCTTGGTTACCATAATGCCAATTATCGGAAATTACATGCTGAAAACCTTTTTTTGTTAAGAAAAAATTCATATCTATTAATAAGTTAGTAAATATTATCCAAGAGGTGATAATGTGGATAAGAATAAGTTAAAACTCACATCTTCTGAAATAGGGACACTATGGGGAGAGTATGTAAACGGAACAATGACGGATGTAGTAAATCGATATATGTTCTCTATTATTGAGGATGAGTCAATAAAGACCATTTTTGAAGATGCTATCAAGACCTTCGCAAAACAAAAAAAACAAATTGTAGCTTTTATAGAAAACGAAGGGTTTCCAGTTCCAATTGGATTTACTGAGTCTGATCTTAATAACGGTACCAAGAGATTGTTCACGGACATATTCTGCTTAAATTATTTACATATCATGACGTTACATGGCTTGCTAGGACATACAACCTCATTAGGTGTTTCTGTCAGAGAAGACTTACGCCACTTCTACGATTCATGTGATAATGATGCTAAAAGGATGTATCATCAAACGATTGAATTATTACTTGAAAAAGGGGAGTTTCAGAGGGACCCTTATTTTTATCCTGCTACGAACCCTGAATATATTTCTAGCCAGGATTTTACGGATGGGTTTTTCGGGAAAGGCAGACGGTTAACGGCATTAGAAATCATAAGTATTTCTTTCAACCTTAAAAAAAGCATTATGGCTAAAACTCTTTCTATTGGATTTAGCCAGGTCTCTCAATCAAAAGAAGTAAGAAAATTTTTAGAGGATTCGGAGAAAACAGCTGATGATCAAATACAAGCCTTTTCAAAAATAATGCACGCAGATAATTTACCAGTTCCTAAATCGTGGGAGACAGAAGTAACAACTTCAACAGACTCTCCTTTTTCTGATAAATTAATGATGTATCATATTGGTTTCTTATTCCAAGCTGCACAAGCGTATCATGGAACAGGGTTAGCATCAGCCATGCGAACAGATCTTGTAGCTGCTTACGAAAGTGTTATTCTAAAGAATTTAATGGTAACAAAAAAATGGTTTGATATTATGGTGAAAAATAAATGGTTAGAACAGCCACCACTTGCTCCTAATAGAAAAGAAATAGCAAAAGAAAAATAATAAAATCTAATATTTTGAGCAAACTACTCAAGACGCTCTGCAACGTCAACTGACTATTGACCATTCAAGAAACAGAAAAAACTACTGATCCCTGTTCAGTAGTTTTTTCGATTTTTAAGCTGTATACGATATGCATTGCTAGTTAACATAATGTCTCTTCCGGTACACATCAAAAAAGAGAACCCTTATGGGAGTAAGGGTTCGAACAGAGTCACTTTTATAGAATATGCATCTTTTTATACATCGTTGATACAACTGATATCTCCTTACAGGAAGTTGAAGAGATCATGCATAAAAAAGCACCTTTTATGCATATGTTAGACACATCAAAAATAGTATTTATATTGAAAAACATGTTATAATTCTGCTATCGTTCGTACTTGGATACGTATGAATGAACCCTTACATGAAGCAACCTCGCCTGCCAATGCTGAGGTTGCTTTTTATTTTGTTATTGTTAATTAAAATCTTTTATATACCACGTATCCATAGCAGAATGTTCAAAACCTGATAGTGGTTTAGGTAAAAGTGTAAATACAAATTTTTCATTGTGTTAACTAAGTTTGTATATGATATTCAGAGGAAAAGAGCAGGCTTAAGCCTGCTCTTATAACCTTTAAGGCTATTTTTAATTTAAACATTTTCTAGTATTTTTTTCACCAAAGTGTCTACGTCATTATCTTGAAGTGTGGTTAGTTGTACACGACAAAATGGGGTCACTCTACACTCTAGACATCGTCTGAAGCAATCCACAACACAAACCTCTATATCTTGCTGATAATTTTGTTGAAGAATATCTAAGACTATATTTGCTTTAGTTACTTTAATGTTCCTTTCACAAAATTTAGCTACCCTCATATTCAGTCTCCCATTCGCAAAAAGCACCCGAAAAGGTGCTTTTTTATTTTAAACATAGTGAGTGAATTGTATATCTAATGTACGAAGGTACGTTTGAAGGCCTGCGTCTTGAATTGGGATAATAAATGCAGGCTCTTCAGATTCGTTGTGGTGAGAATGCCACAATCCTGGAGGAGTAACAAATGCTTTTCCTGTTACCCAATCAATGCGAACGGGATCAATTATCTTTTTAGTAACGGGATCAATCTTATCTCCGACTAAAGTATAAGTACCGGGTGCAGCATAAGCAACAAAATCAAGGGCAACTGACTTATGACTATGAGCTGCTTGGTTAGATCCTACAGGAACAATTCCGAACATCGCCCATAATACGTGTGTAATGGTTAGAGTTTGTTTGAATTCTTGATTGTTTAATAAAATAGAAATACGATTTTTTAGGTGAGCATCAGGAGCGTTTGCTACTTCCTCCAATTTCGCAGTAGCTTGTTCAGCTGTAAAAAGTGTCGGTTTAAAACGAGTTTCTGTTGCTTTAACTCCTAAATAATTAAGAAGTGGAGTATCGAGAATATAATAGATGGTTGCATCTTCTGTTGCAGTGTGCCTGCTAGTCGAGCCGGATGGAAGAGTTAAAAAATCACCTTTTTTCCAAGTGATTATCTCACCATTTAATTCTGTGTGGCCTACACCAGAAATAATATAATATAATTCACTGGTTGCATTGGGTTGTGTAGTAATGCTGTCATTCGCATTAATTCGAATGAAGTGAGCAAGAAGTGATGGACTTGTTGCCGGATATTCAGTTTTGAGTTCATTTGAAAGGTCCAACGTAACAATACGAGTTTCTCCTGAGTTATATAATTCAGAGGAAAATTCTTTAGGGGGAATTGCACTTATGATACCACTTCCGATTGGATCAGCAGCAGTAGTATATTCATAAAAAAGGGCATCTTTAGTGCAGTCTTTATTCACTTTTCCATTAGATAAATTTGCTTGTTTTTCATTTATAGTCATGTGTAAACCTCCTATTATCTTTATGGTCTTATCTTATCTTGATAAAAGACAATAGTGAAATATATAATATAAACTGCTGTAATATATTTTATATATAACTGATTAGGAGGTGATAAATGATGGAGCTTCGACAATTACAATATTTTATCGCTGTAGCAGAAGAATTAAACTTTAGTCGTGCAGCAGAGCGTGTCAAGATTACGCAACCTCCTTTAAGTTTACAAATTCAGAATTTAGAAAAAGAATTAGATATTGTTCTTTTTTATCGAAATAAACGTCAAGTTAAATTAACAGATGCAGGAAAATTATTTTATACGGAAGTTTGTAAGATTTTTAATCATCTTGAACGTGCTGTTGAAGATGCGAAACGTACTCAACATGGAGAAATCGGGACAATTAGAGTTGGGTTCGTAGGATCGGCTACTTACGATATTCTTCCCTCAATCCTAAGAGAATTTCGAAATTTGTATTCAGAAGTTGAAGTTCATCTATTCGAAATGTCTACGCCTATGCAATTAGAAGCTTTACGTGAAGGGGAAATTGATATAGGAGTATTAAGACCACCTGTAAATGATGAGATAATACATACCGAAATCGTTTCTACAGTCCCATGCGTACTGGCAGTTCCAAAACAGCATCCATTATTAAAAATAAAAAACGTCTCTCTTTCTGATCTTAAAACCTATCCTTTTGTAATGTTGTCTAGAAAAACATGGTCAAATCTCTATGATGAAATCTTAGGATTATGTAATCCAATCATCCAACAAGAGGCTTTAGAATTCCAAACTGTAATCGGTCTAGTTGCAGCTAAATTGGGTATTGCCGTAGTTCCACAATCCGCCGTGAATTTACATACCCAAGATGTTGTATATTTGGACCTTGACGATCAATTACCTGTAGCTTCTATGGGTATTGCTTGGCGACAAAAAGATCAATCACCTTTAGTGCAATCTTTTATCCAGTTAGCAAGAGAGACTTGTTTATTTTAATTAGATAAAGTACAAAATAGTATATGTCCATGGGAAACTATAATTAAAAGTAAAAAAGTTTTAATAGCTGATTTTATTGCGAAAGTAAGAGGGTTTTAAAAGGTGTATCTTAAGATACACCTTTTATATTATGTAAGAAGTATAAGAATAAATCTGAGTTTGGATATATAAGTAAATGTAATTTGATTTTATCTATTTACGTAATATTTAACGCATTAAATATCTATATAGTTTTAAATATTAGTTATATTGTAGAAAAGACGGCTATTTGATGTCTCTAAATGTAAGAGGTAAACCTTAAATTACAAAAAGTAAACTTGTTCAATTACTTATAAGAATGAAGAATGTTCAAAAAAGTATACCTTTACGGACATGATGTTTTAAAAATGAAACTACCAATTTTAACGTTCGTTTACATTTTAAATCAAATTACGAACGTTCACTTAATCGCATATACTTATACGAACTGTTTTACTCCACTAAAAAATTAAAAGTCTTTTCATGAGTAGTTGTATTAGTAATTTCCTCATACTACCTCTTATTTTATCTTCAAACTTTCAAATAATACGTCTAGGAGGTGTTTTTATGCCAGAATACGGTTCAACACAAAATAATAACCATAGCAATAGTTATGATACTAATGGTGGAAATATCCAACCAGTAGATGTACCAAAATCAAATAGTAAAAAGATTCCTGCTAATAATGATGGTCTAAGTGGAAAAGTAAATGCAAACCTCGGCTACCATCCAGAAAAATAGCACGAAAAAACCACCCTACAGAAGTAAGGTGGTTCTCCGATAAGTTTTATCTTACAAAACTAAAACCATGTAGAATTTTTTTATTTTGTAAATTATACCATTTAATGAGAAAGAGAGCAATCCTAAAGCTACTCTCTCTCCAACAAAAAAAACACAAAATTTGTGTGTGGTGATGCTTAGGGTACCATCTTTGTATATTTGTTGGAAGACCTTCTATCTATATCATGCCATCATATAGAAGGTTATTCACGTGAACTACCCTCGGAAGGTATAACAACATTCTTATCAAATAAATCGTATTCTAAACCACTTACATAAATAACCTCTTATGATTTTTTTATCAATATTGATTATGATTACATTAGGTCTCTTCGCTATCGGACCAGTCTTTCATTCATTAGAAAACGTAATTCTAACAAGCACAAAAGCAATTTTAGATTTACCGTTTGGTTTAGCTGGTATTATTATTGGTGGCCTACAACAAGTTGTTGTAATTACTGGCGTTCATCATATATTTAATTTACTTGAAATTCAATTATTAGCTGATACGAAATTTAATCCATTCAATCCATTAATTACTAGCGCAATCGTAGCTCAAGGGGCTGCAACGCTAGCAGTTGGATTGAAATCTAAAAATAAAAAAGTGAAAGCATTAGCATTCCCATCAGCATTTTCAGCCTTTTTAGGAATTACAGAACCGGCTATATTTGGAGTGAACCTAAG
>DATMFE010000021.1:0-10592 GCA_035556295.1 Ureibacillus sp. | reverse complement strand
TCCACCAATAATGGCTACATCATACATTCGTCATTTCCTCCTTTATTTAACATATTATGATTCTATCAAATTTAACTATCTATAAAAAGAAAGTGATAGTGTCATCATTTGAAAATAGAAATAATTGTCACTAAAATTATTTTATAAACTGTTTATTAATATTGTTAAAATCAAATGTGGAGAATGAAAGAACAATACTTATTGGCATAATAAAATGTATAATTAGTTTAGCAAACAACACACTATGAAAAAGGAGTGTGTTGTTATGAATAAGGATTCCATTCCTGAATCCAAAAAAAAGTTTATGGATTTGCCGTTCCAAGATAAGCCAGATATGGTGGATTCAGAAAATATTAGCCTTTTTGACTTACATGAGGATATGCAAACAGTTGATGCAATAGCTGTTCAGGAGTTAAATCGAAGAGTTAAAACAGAAGGTGACGAATTATTAGAAGAAGTTTGGAGAAAGGAATCTCCAGACGAGAAAAAACACTCATAATTATAAATGGTTGCCCTGGCGAATTAGCTCAGGGCATTTTTATTTATTTTCACAGCTAAAGAATATCACTACAAGTGAGTAGAAAATTAACTTAAAACTATTATCTTATATGTTCCTCCTCTAGCATATATTTAACAAAGCATATTTATGTTAAGGGGGAGAAGTTATGTTTATAACGAATGTATTAGCAGAGCATGCAAGTACAAAGCCGGAAGCGACGGCTGTTGTATTCGAAGGGAATGTGTGGAGTTATCGTGATCTATATCGTAATGCTGAGAAAGTAGCAGGCTATTTACTAGAAAAGGGATATAAAAAAGGTGATATTATTGCACAATTTATGTTAAATTCAGAAGTATTTTTAGCCGTCTATTATGGTGCTCAATTAGCGGGCTTAACCATTATGCCAGTGAATACAAAATTAGCACCACCGGAAATAGAATATATTTTTCAACATTCGGAAGCAAAGGTGTTATTCTATGATGAAAAGTTAAATGAGATTCTTACTCAGACAACTTATGAGTTTCAAGATAAAATAGATACTTCACAAATTAAAGAAATATTAGAGCAAGAAAGTTCGATTAACTATACTGTGGAACTTGATGAAAATGATACAGCTGTGGTCATGTATACTTCTGGAACTACCGGTAAACCAAAAGGTGTCATGCTTTCTCATAAAAATATTTATTCAACTGCTGAAATTTGGTCAACATCAATGGAAATGACAGAAAATGACCGTATGTATATTTGTACACCATTATTCCATTGTGCGGGTAGCCATGTTTTTGCTGTTCCAACAATGTATAAGGGCGGAGCGGTTATTGTAGAAGAAGCCTTTTCACCGATTAGAACATTAAGTAATCTTGTTGAAACAGAAAGTACTATATTCTTTGGTGTGCCTGCAATGTATACGATTCTATTAAATAAACCAGAAATAAAAGACCATGACTTTAGTAAATTAAGATTGTTTTGCTACGGCGCAGCGCCGATGCCTTATGAATTAGTAAAGAAATTAAAAGAAACATTTCCAAATGTAAAGGTACAAAATCTTTACGGTCAAACCGAAAACACTCCAGCAGCCACTTCTTTAGTAGATCAATATGCTTTAGACAAAATTGGTTCTGTTGGAAGACCATTAACACAAACTGAAGTAATATTAGTAGACTCTGACGGAAAACAGGTCCCTGTTGGTGAGGTTGGCGAAATTTGTGTAAGAGGACCGCAGGTAATGAAAGGGTATCTGAAAAACCCCGAGGAAACTGCAAGAACAATGCAAAATGGCTTTTTATTATCGGGTGATTTAGGTCGATTTGATGAAGAAGGTTTTCTATATATCGTTGATCGAAAGAAAGATATGATCATTCGTGGTGGGGAAAATATTTATCCGATTGAAATTGAAGAAGTATTATATCAAATTCCTCAGTTATTAGAGTCTGCTGTTGTTGGTGTACCTCATGAGGTATATGGTGAAGTACCAAAGGCTTATGTTGTAGTAAAAGAAGGTCAATCCATAACAGAGGAAGAAATACTATCTTATTGTCAATCGCAATTAGCAAAATATAAAATTCCATTTGAAGTTGAATTTATAGACCAATTACCTCGAAATGCATCTGGAAAAGTGTTAAAACACACGCTCAGAGTAAGTCAAGTGGATGAAAGTGTCAGGTAGTAGCATACTAAGCAAATAAAGAGTACAATCCGATTATTGCGGATTGTACTTTTTTTGTGCTATACAATTTAAGTAGTTTTAATTAAACCAAAATTTACAAAGATATTAATAATCTATTTCAGTACAGATTGATATGATTAATCAAACTTAAAATGTGATAAACTATTTTTATATTATTTTATATTAAAGTGAGCTGAGAAAAAACAATGGAACAACCATTTTTACCAATATTATTAGGATCAGATATGAACGCATACGGGATGGCTCGAGCATTTTATGAAGCGTATGGCATTAAACCACTTGTGTTGGGTAGATCACATTTAACAGCAACCCAAGATAGTAAAATTCTGCACTTTAAACAAATCGCAAATTTAAACCAGCAAGAGGCGTTTCTCCCTGCAATGGAGAAAATTGCAAAGCAATATAGTGATAAGAATTTATTACTTCTTGCATGTGGGGACGACTATGCGAAACTCATCATTAAAAATAAACCAGAACTTCAAAAATACTTCACTGTTCCATACATTGACGAATCATTAATGGATCAGATTTTACTAAAAGAAAATTTCTATAAAATGTGTGAAAAATATAATTTCCAATATCCTGGTACAACAACTGTAACTGCTGATAATTATGAAAATTTCACACCGCCATTTGAATATCCTATCATCTTAAAAGCATCCAATTCTGTAGCTTACTGGGCTTGTTCTTTCCCTGGGAAAAAGAAGGTATTCGTAGCCCACGATGAAGAGGAAAAATCAGCGATTCTTAAGGCAATTTATGCATCGTCATATCAAGATACAATGATCGTACAAGAATTCATCCCTGGTGATGATTCTTATATGCGCGTATTAAATGCGTATGTGGGAAAAGACGGTAAAGTAAAATTAATGTGTTTAGGCAATCCTATTTTAGAAGAGCATTCACCTGAAGGTATTGGTAGCTATGCGGCGATTATTACGACAATAGATGAAAAATTAATGGATAAAGTCCGCTTCTTCCTTGAAGATATTGGCTACACAGGTTTTGCAAACTTTGATATGAAATATGATGTCCGTGATGGTGAGTATAAGCTTTTTGAAATCAATTTACGAAATGGTCGTTCAAGCTATTTTGTAACAGCAGCGGGCTATAACATTATGAAATATGTCGCAGATGACCATATGCTGAACATACCTCAGCAACTAACTTACGCAAACAATAAGCATTTGTGGATGATTATCCCTAAAGGTGTACTATTTAAATATGCTTCAAATGAAAAGCTGAAACTTGAAGCTAAAAAGTTAATCCATGAAGGTAAATGGACAAATTCACTTTTCTTCAAAGAAGATATGAATTTCAAACGTTGGATAAAATTAACACTAAATAATTTAAATTATTACCGTAAATATAAGAAATACTTTAATAAAAAGGGTCTGGCAGAGTAAATGAAAAAAATATTAGGTATTATCGGTGGTGTAGGTCCACTTGCAACTATGTTTCTAGGCGAAATGATTGTTCGCAGAACGCAAGCTTCTAAAGATCAGGAACATGTACACACAATCATAGATAATGATACAACAATACCTGATAGAACTGCGTTTATACTGGATCAAACGAAAGAAAACCCAGTTCCTTATTTAATAAAAGATGCTAAAAAATTAGCTGATGCAGGCGCAGAAGTAATCTGTATTCCTTGTAATACTGCCCATACATTTTATGAGGATTTACAGGCTTACTCTCCAGTACCTGTCATTCACATGATCCGAGAAACAGCTAAACGAGCAAATTCACTAGGTGCAAAACGAGTTGGTATTCTTGCAACAGATGGTACAATCTCGGCTGGTGTCTATCAAAAGGCATTATTAGAAAAAGGAATGGAACCAATTATTCCAGACGAAATTACCCAAAGATTAATTATGTCTGTCATATACGATTTCGTAAAAGCAGGAAAAGATGTGACAGCAGAACAATGGAGAAATATCGAACAAGCAATGATTAATCTCGGTTGTGATAAAGTAATTTTAGGCTGTACAGAGCTATCAATTGTAAATAAGGATTTAAAATTAAGTAATTTTTATATCGATTCACTCATAGTACTCGCAGAAAGCGCAATTCTTACTTGTGGCTTTGAAGTAAATGATCATTTACCTAAGAAAAAAATACAAGTTTAAATTTGAGCAAGAGGTTAAATTCAAAGGATTTTGCTTTTGAATGAACCTCTTGTTTTTATGTACTAATCTTCGTGTAATTTTGTTAGATTATGGTACACTAAACGGGAAGAAATAAAGGTGGGGAAGACATGTCAGTAATAAATTTATTAAATGAAACATTACAAAGTAAATGGAAATTCGAAACAACAATGAAAGTGCAAGATGAAATGATTCCTGCAATGTTAGAAGGTAAAGATGTCGTTGCAGAATCACCAACTGGTTCAGGAAAAACTCTTGCCTATGTTTTGCCAATATTAAATAAGGTTAATGGTAGCAAAAAACAGACACAAGCTTTAATTGTTGCGCCTTCCCAAGAGCTTGCTATGCAAATTGTTGAAGTAATTCGAGAATGGATCGTTGGTACAGATATTACTGTACAACAATTAATTGGTGGTGCAAACTCTGCTCGTCAAATTGAGAAATTAAAGAAAAAGCCCACAATCGTAGTTGGAACTCCTGGTCGATTAAACGAGTTGGCAAAAGCAAATAAATTAAAACTTAAAGAAATTGAAACGATTGTTTTAGATGAATGTGACCAGCTATTAAGCCGTGATTATCGTGTTGTGGTTAAATCCTTTATCGAAGGTGCTGCTTATGGCCGACAAGTAGTTGTAGTATCTGCGACGATTACAGACGAAATAAAACTTGTAGCAAGTCGTATGTTGTTTGATCCAATTCAAATTGAGATTAAACCTGAAGATATGGTCCAAGCTGGAAAAGTAATTCATTCATTTATTAAAGTCGATGAACGTGATAAAACAGAAATGCTTAGAAGATTGGCTAACATTGAAGGGTTAAGAGGGCTTGCTTTCAGTAATAATTTGGACCAAGTCATTATGAAGGAATCAAAACTAAAATTCCACGATGCAAAAGTCGTGACACTCCATGCAGAAATGAAAAAAGAAGAACGAAAAAAAGCATTAGATGCATTCCGTAAAGGTGATGCGCGGATTCTAATTGCAACAGATTTAGCTGCACGTGGATTAGATATTGAAGGTCTTACTCATGTAATCCATGTAGATGTACCACATACGATAGAGCAGTATACGCATAGATCTGGTCGTACTGGTCGAGCTGGTGCTGATGGAGAGGTTCTAACTTTACTTTCTTATAAAGATGAAAAAACCTATAAAAAGCTAACAAGAGAACTAAAAATTAAAGCTATTCAAAAAGTTTGGAATAAAGGTAAAATAGTGGAAGGTAATTCTAAAACTATTGAAAAGTGAGGATATAGCTATGGAATTTCGAGAAAAGTTAGAACAATATGCAGACCTAGCAGTTAGAGTTGGAGTTAACATTCAAAAAGGGCAATACTTATTAATTAATACATCTACCGACGCACTTGATTTTGCAAGACTTGTTGTGAAAAAAGCTTATGAAGCAGGAGCAGGAAGAGTGCATGTACAATTAACCGATTCATTTATGACTCGTGCTTTTTATGAAAATGGTGCTGAAGATGAATTTAGTAACTATCCAAAATGGATTGTAGCTCAACGTGAAGAATTAATTGAGAAGAAAGGTGCCCTACTTTGGATAGATGATGAAGATCCAGATTTACTAGCTGGGATTCCTGTATCTCGAATTTCTGCAAATCAAAAAGCTGGAGGGGCGGCTTTAGTTAATTACCGTAAGGCAGTAATGAACGATGATATTGCATGGTCTATTATTGCGGTACCATCAGCAAAATGGGCTGCAAAGGTATTTCCTAACTTGTCTGAAACAGAACAAGTACCAGCTCTTTGGGAAGCAATTTTTAAAACTGTACGAATTGGTGAAGGAAATGCAGTCGATCAATGGAGAGAACATGTGGAGTACTTAGATAATCGCGCTAAGAAACTAAACGATAAGAAATTTGCTAAACTGCACTACAAAGCTTCAGGAACTGACTTAACTATTGAACTACCAGAAAAACATCTATGGGTTTCAGGTAGTAGTAGAACCCCTGAAGGTACCGTGTTTATCGCGAACATGCCAACAGAGGAAGTCTTTACTTTACCATCAAAGTACGGAGTGAACGGCTATGTAAGTAATACAAAGCCTTTAGCTTATCAGGGAAATATTATCGATAAGTTTAAGTTAACATTTGAGAATGGTAAAATTGTAAAAGCGGAAGCTGAAGTTGGTCAAGATCTTCTACAAGAATTAATTACAGGTGATGAAAACTCTTGTTATTTAGGTGAGGTTGCATTAGTTCCTCACGAGTCGCCAATTTCTACATCTGGTATTTTATATTACAATACATTGTTTGATGAGAATGCTTCAAACCATTTAGCGATTGGTGAGGCTTATCCTACATGTTATGAAGGTGGACGTGAGTTGGATGAAAATGATTTCGACTCACTAGGTATTAATAAATCCATTACCCATGAAGACTTCATGATTGGAAGTGCGGAAATGGATATCGATGGTATACTACCAGATGGAACAGTTGAACCAATTTTCCGAAAAGGAAACTGGGCTTTCTAAATTATGGTGTACGTACAAACTGCCAAGGCTATTATGCATTGGCAGTTTTTATTTGTCTTCTTACTGGAACTCTTCCAACATAAATGGTAATATCTTTACAATGAATATATACGAACGTTTGTACGCAATTTGTAGTTTTCTTAAGATAGAAATGATAGAATAGACAATAAGATATTAATAGGAGGTAATATAATGAAAATCTTTCATACCGCTGATTGGCATTTAGGAAAACTTGTTCAAGGTGTTTATATGACAGAGGATCAAGAGTACGTACTAAATCAGTTCTTACAAGCAATCGATGAAGAACAGCCAGATGCAGTAATTATTGCAGGAGATTTATATGATCGTGCCGTACCTCCAGTAGAAGCAGTAAATTTATTAGATTCAACTTTAGCAGAAATTGTATTGAAGAGAAATATACCAGTATTAAGTATTGCAGGAAATCATGATAGTCCAACTCGTGTTGGCTTTGGGCATCAATTACTTAAGGAAAGCGGTTTGTTTATCGTTGGAGAACAAAGTAAAACCATCGAGCCTGTCATTTTAAAAGATGAGCATGGAGAAGTACATTTTTATTTAATTCCGTTCAGTGAGCCATCCACAGTAAAGCATGTCTTTGGAGAGGATTCAATTTCCAACTTTAATGATGCGATGAAGAAAGTAGTTGAAGCAATTGAAGAGAAGATGGACAAGTCAAAACGTAATGTTTTTGTTGGCCATGCATTTGTGACACCACATGGTGAAATGGAAGAGAATACAAGTGAATCCGAACGTCCTCTTTCAATTGGTGGATCAGAATATGTAAGTGCAGAATTATTTCATGCATTTCATTATACTGCATTAGGACATTTGCATAAGGCCCATTATGTGTTAAATGAAACCATTCGTTATTCTGGTTCTCCATTAAAGTATTCTGCATCAGAAGCAAACCATGAAAAAGGATTTTTAATTGTTGAATTGGATGCTAACGGACAAGTTTCTATAGAAAAAAGACCGTTTAAACCAAGAAGAGATTTGAGAATTATAGAAGGCTCCTTACAAGAAATTTTAAAGCATGAGGTTTGTGAGGATTACGTATTTGTACGTCTTACGGACTTAACTCCTGTTATCGGAGCAATGGAACAAATTCGTTCCGTATATCCGAATGCAATGCATGTTGAACGTAAAGCGTTACAACCACAATTTGTTTCAACTGAAGGAGAAGTAACACGTCGCGAACAATTGGATGATATAAGTCTTTTTAAGGCGTTCTATCATGAAATTTTGGGTGATTCACCATCTGAAGTACAAGTAAAGCTTTTTGAAGAAGTGTTAGATGAGATGTTGTCTGAAGAACGAGAAGCGAAGGTGATGGTGATGAACAAATGAAGCCTATCAAGCTAACAATGCGAGCATTTGGACCTTATAAAAATGAAGAAACAATAGACTTTACTAAACTACATGAAAATCGATTATTTGTTATTTCAGGTGCTACAGGGGCAGGGAAAACAACAATCTTTGATGGAATTTGTTTTGCCCTATATGGTGCAGCAAGTGGTTCAGATCGAAAAGATATAAAAATGCTACGTAGTGATTTTGCAGATGATAATGTGCATACAGCTGTCGAATTTGTTTTTGACCTCCATGGCAAAACCTATCGTGTATTAAGACAAATACCACATGTTAAACAGGGTAGAAAAGGTGCAACAGGTGAGAAATACGAATTATTTGAAATTCTTAATAATAATGAGGAAGTTCCAGCAGTTGAACGTCAGAAAGTAACAGATATTAACAAAAAGATTGAAGATTTAATTGGCCTAACCTACGAGCAATTTAGTCAAATTGTTATGCTACCTCAAGGTGAATTTCGAAAATTATTAACATCTCAAACGGAAAACAAAGAGGAAATTTTACGTAAAATTTTTAAAACAAATCGTTATGGTGATATTGCCGTTAAACTTGAGACAAAAAAACAACAGGCTGAACAAAAACTAAATGAAGCGAGAGTATTAAAGAATAGTTACATCAGTCAACTTTCAGGTGCACTCCCTACTCGGGATTCTTTACTATTTACTCTATTAGATAAAAATTCGAATATCTATCAAATACAAGATGCCCTACAAGAAGAATTGATTTACTATCAACAAAAAATAGAAGACGATCAAAAAACGTACGAAAATACTTATCGTCTTCATAAAGAAAAATATGATTTATATCTTGCCTCAAAGTCTATAAATGAAAGAATAGATGCGTTCCACCAAAAAATAATGAAATTACAAACTCTTGAAGAGCAAAAATCCTTATATGAGAATTTGAAAATAGAATATGATTCTGCAATTCGTGCTAGCCAAATTGATCCGCTCTATAAACAAGTAGTTTCAGTAGATACCGATAGCCAAGTGAAACAAAAGAAATTACATGATGTAAATGAGCAACTTAAACAGTCTAACAACAAGCTAGTACAAGCAAAAGATCAATATGAAGCAGAGTTTCAAAAGCAAGACCTTCGGGAAGAGTCTATCAAAAAAGTAATGGATTTAGAAAAGTTACTGCCACTATTTGAAGAGATTGAAAAGCAAATTCAAGTCGTTGAAAATCTAAATGGCGATATGGAAAAGAAAAAGGCGGAACTAACAAACCTACTTAATCAACTATCAAATAAAAAGAATTTACGACAAATAGTTGATCAATCCATTGAACAGCTCGAAGTTAGATTGGAAAACTTCCAGTCTGTACAGGAAGAACAAAATCATCTAAAGGAAGTTGTAAAAGCCTTTAAACAATACGATAATATCCAATCTAAACTGAATCAATTAAATATTGAGTATTCAGTAGCATTGAAGCACTATGAGGAAGCAAAACGTCTTTATGAACTCGAGGAATTAAAATGGTACAGTAATCAAGCAGCAATTTTAGCTACAAAATTAGTACCAGGTGAACCATGTCCCGTTTGCGGAAGTACGGAGCATCAACTTTCAAGTAAAGAATTAGCTGAAATGGTTGATGAAAAAGAGCTTAAACAATTAAAACAAGGGCTTAATGAAAAAGAAGAGCTAAAATTTGAACTTCAAGCAAATATTAAAGCAACAACTATGCAGATTGAATCTATAGTAAATGACCTTAGTAATCTTAATGCTGAAATTGAAGAAAGAGATTCTTATATTGAGAAGTATCAAACAATCAGTGAGTTCGTATTGTCTCTACAAAAAGATAATGAGCTACTCACTGAACAAAGAAAACAACGTAAGAAGCTGTTAATGGAAGAACAAGAACTAGAACAACAAAAGACCGAAATTGATGAACAATATCATAAAAAGAGTAGTGAATTATTAGAGCAAACTACCATTCTTGAACAACGGAAATTATCCATTCCTAAGGAAATCAATAGTTTGAAAGAGTTGCAAGTTGCTTTAAATGATGCGCAAAATACAAAATGGCAGCTATTAAATCAATGGGAGCAGTCACAAAAAGCTTATCAAGAAGCTCAAACGAACCTTGCAACCATTAAAGAGATATTCCATTTAATTACACAACAGGTTCAAGAGCTTTCTACAAAGCTCAACTTAGCAAAAACTGAATTCCAAACAGCTTTAGAACAATATGGATTTGAAAATGCTGACCAATTCCAAAACGCTAAAAGAACTGAATCTGAACAAAGAAAGCTTTATGAACAGTACATGAACTATACTAAAGAGCTGCATTCATTAACAACACAAGTAAATGAAGAAAAAGAACAATTAAAAGATAAAGAGAAAGTGGATTTACGTGAAGCAGAAGAACAGTTAGATAT
>DATMFE010000020.1:0-4349 GCA_035556295.1 Ureibacillus sp. | reverse complement strand
GTTGCTGATGCTATGATTGAGCAAGGTGTTATTTGATACTTCATTAGGAGAATATACTAGTATGGATATCTTGAATTTAAAGGCTGTTAATAATGGGTGACTTACAGATAGTTTCTACAATTATAATTGCTGGTTTAATTGTACTTTCATATGCACTCAGCAGAAAAAAACCTACTATTAAATATATAGCACCTCTAGTTGTAGGAGTGGTTAGTGTTGGCATTGTTATCTTAAGTTTCCTTATCGGAGGATGGATTGGTATGAGAGTAGGAACAATTAGCTTTACTGCTTTTATCTCATCACTTATCTCCCTACTAATTATATCTATAACTGAATCTGTAAAAAGAAAATTCAGTAAATATTATCGTTAACAAAATAAAAAGCCACCCAGTATTTGCAGGACAGGTGGCTTTTTACTATAAAATGCATGTGCAGACATATAATAACAGATTTTTGCTGAAAATACTATATTTTCTCATGCGAGCATATGAATAAAAGGTGCACTTTTTATTCATTCTTTCTTCAAGCACACCTTGAGAGATCACCGTTATATCAAGGATGTATAAAAAGCTGCATATGGCAGAAACCTATCCTAGCTTGAACCCTTACTCCCAGAGGGGTTCTTTTTTGGGTTGTGTTCCGGAAAGAGTGGTTATGTTAACTGATTTTGTATATGATATTCATGATCTTTTAACTAAATTCTGATATATAATCAGATAGGAACAAAATTATAATTTAGTCCATCTGAATAGAGGTTAGAGTTTGAAAAAACGATATATAGTGTGTTTGGCTGCATTAAGCTCTCTTCTAGTTATAGGATTTGTTTGGTGGTTTCTTTTTGCACCTAGTTATCTACGATTTGCTCCAAAGGGAGAATATATTTCTCAAAGTACATCTCCTAACGGTGATTATATAGTAAAGATTTATCGTTCAAGTGGTGGAGCGACTACACCTTTTGCTATCAGAGGAGAAGTGACTTATACAAATAAAGTTTTTAATAAAAGGAAAAATATCTATTGGAACTACCCTCAGGAAACAGCCAAAGTTAAATGGGTAAATAACAAAACAGTTAACATTAGTGGTCATATATTGAACGTTACAAAAGATACGTTTGATGCTAATGATGTAGATAATTAAATTCTACTCTTAAACAACAAAAAGCTCTTTCATAAGAGCTTTTTGTTGCTTAACTACCTATAAAATCTGTTATGCCAACTATCTATGTATACCTTATATATAATATTTAAAAGTAAAATAAGTCGTTTTATGTTAAAATATAACTATATTTACTTTTTTTATCGCTGGTGGTGAGATGGATGGATAATCGAAGCTTAGGTTTACTTCTAGTAAGTACAGGAACAATCTTTTTAATTTTAACTTTAACATTACATATAGCTGGATTACTATATAGTGTTATCTTAGGTAGCAGCATATTATTAAATGTATTAGGTTCAGGTATTCTTATGAAATTTATAGCTGACCAAAAGCTTGCTAACTTGTAAAGATCTTATAAATCAAGGTGTTTTTTATTTGTCTCACTATAGGAAAGAAATTCAGTATAAGAAGCCCAATCTCAAAAAGTGAGCTTCTTATACTGGTTACTTAAAAGTAATAATACCGATTTTTACTAATTTCCTTGCATTACTTGGGCTATTTCAGTAAAGATCACGCTTAAACCATGTGCACCGGCGTCTGGATAACCCAAACTTCTTTCTCCAACCGTACCGGCGCGCCCCATACGTGCAACAATCTGTTCCGTTGATTTTGCTCCTTCTACAGCAGCTTCTGCTGCTTTGACAAGAGCATGTTTAAAACTTTCATCTTCAGCAGCACTTGACGTTAACGTATCTGCATAAGGTACTAAGGCATCAATTAAAGTTTTATCTCCCACAACGGCTCCACGTCCAAAAGAACGTTCTCCTGTTGCTTGAATTCCTTTTACAGATGCTTGGATCATTTCAGCAAATTCCGTTAAAGTGAGTTCTGTTTTAGATCGGGCGTTCTTTCCAGCTGCGCGGAATGCTGATCCCCAAATAGGACCTGATGCCCCACCACAATGCTCCATGATGACTATGGAACAAGCCTCTAAGAAGTTGCCAATATCATTTGATTTATTTTCTAGAATTTCGTGCCATTCAGCTTTCAACTGTTTGAACCCTTTAGCGACACTCATTCCAAAGTCCCCATCACCAGCATGAGAATCCAATTCACAGAATGGTATTTCATTTCGAATAATACATTCACTCATTTGGTCAACCATGAAAATAATATTATTTAACGTCAATAGATTTCCCTTCACTACGGAATATTCTTTATTGGTTTGCACCTCATAAGAGACTTTGTTGAACTCTGCGGCACCCACGATTTCATCATAAGTGACAGATGGTACTTCACCACTGATTTTTAGCGCAGGAGTATCGCACTCTTCAGATAGGAGACTCTTTAAGTGCTCATCTAATTTCATAATTGAAATAGAAGCACCGGCCATATCGATGGCTGTCATGTAGTTTCCGACAAACGTTCTTGCAATCGTTACGTTTCTACGTGACAATTCACGAATGACAGAATGATTTAATAAATATAGTTCTTGAAGAGGTGTGCTTCCAAATCCATTAATTAGAACAGCCACTTCTCCATTTCCATCTTCTATCCCTACTTCTTTTAATAATGACGTTACCGTGCGTTCTGCAAGTTCGTCTGCTGAAATAATTTTTTCACGACGGATACCAGGTTCTCCATGAATGCCAACGCCAAACTCCATCTCATCTTCTGCAATCTCGAAAGTAGGAGTTCCTTTAGCAGGAACTGTGCAGGAAGTTAGTCCAAAGCCAATGCTTTTAACATTCGCAATAGCATTTTCTGCTGCCTCTTTCACTTTTGGTAGATCATATCCGCGTTCTGCTGCAGCACCTGCTATTTTATGGACAAGAACAGTACCAGCCACTCCACGTCTTCCAACGGTATATAAACTGTCCTGTACAGCAATATCATCATCTACTTTTACATAATCCACTTGAATTCCATCTTCTTCTGCTAGATAAGCAGCATTCTTGAAATTCATCATGTCACCACTGTAGTTCTTAATTACTAGTAAAGTTCCCTTATCGCTGGCTGTTTCTTTAATGGCTTGATAAATCTGTATTTGAGAAGGTGAGGCAAATACATCACCACAAACTGCTGCATCTAACATACCCTTCCCAACATATCCAGCGTGAGCAGGTTCATGTCCACTGCCGCCCCCACTAATTATACTTACTTTACTTTTATTAATTTGCTCTTTTTTAATGATTTTATATTTTTCAATTAAATTTAGTTCAGGATGTGCTAGAACCATTCCTTTACACATCTCAAGTACAACATCTTCTGGTTTATTAATAATTTTTTTCATCTTATATTAACCTCTTCTTATAATCATTTCCAATTTGATCTGCTGCAAGGATAGCTGCAGCTACTGACTCTGGAGTAACAGAGAATGGCATAGAATAGATAGATTCCTCTGGAATACAGGCTTTATTGGCTACTTCCATTAACTCTTCTTGTGTAATTTGTTCCACTCCAATATCAGCAAGACAAACTGGGAGTCCTACTGCTAAACAGAAATCTAACACTTCTTCTATTTCCTCAGTTGGCGCATTTTCCAATACCAATTGTGCTAATGTACCAAAAGCTACTTTTTCACCATGGAAGTAGTGGTGTGCACTTACTAAAAGAGTAAGTCCATCATGAATTGCATGTGCTCCAGCTAATCCACCACTTTCAAATCCTAATCCTGATAATAAGATATTGGCTTCAATAATGTTTTCTAAGGAGGGAGTAACAACATTATGATCGCTTGCAGCTTTTGCTTTAACTCCATCCTCTAATAGAGTGTTGTAACAATGTTTTGCTAAAACTAATGCTGCATTTGTACCTTTCGCTGGTGAACATAAGTCCTCACGTACTCCACAAGGTAATCCAGCATTTACATTAGAGAAAGAACGTGCTGTTGCTCTTGCTTCAAAATATGTGGATAATGCATCTCCCATACCAGATACTAAGAATCTAGTAGGTGCATTAGCAATGACTGTTGTATCAATTAATACAACACTTGGGCTTTGCTTAAAGTATGCGTAATCATCAAAAGCACCCTCTGGTGTATATATAACTGCGGAATGACTTGTAGGTGCATCTGTAGCAGCGATTGTTGGGACGATAATTAATCCCTCTCCCTCTGCCACACATTTTGCTGTATCAATTGCCTTACCACCACCTAAACCAATTGTACAATCACAGTTGTTTTCTTTTGCTATTTCCTGCAATCTAGAAATTTCTGGTCTTGAACATTCGCCATTGAATCCGCCTTCAAAAAA
>DATMFE010000019.1:0-2915 GCA_035556295.1 Ureibacillus sp. | reverse complement strand
ATCCGCATTTTACTAGTGGTACCCCTAATTGGACTGACTTTGCAATAGTTCAGGGAATAAATAATGTATGATATGCATAGTTAAACGTCGAGACTCTCCTTGATATGGATAGATATGCATATACATGGATGGATTAAAGTTGGCTTCAATAATTCCGTAAGCATTTTGATTAGTTGCAGGAACTTCTGTATTTTCAATAATTAAATCAATCCCACAAATTTTTACTCCGAGTGCAGATACCGCATCCACTGCTATTTTTTTATAATCATTCGGGATTTGATCGGTCACATCAATCGAGTCTCCACCTGTACTAATATTGGAGTTTTCACGCAGATAGATGATTTCATCCTTTTTAGGAATCGAATTGATTTGATATCCTTGACTTTTAAGCATAAGTTTCTCCAATTCACCTAACTGGATACTTTCTAAAGGTGTCCGATGGTCACTTCCTCTTAAAGAATCACGATTCTTTTGCATGACTAACTCTTGAATTGTATGTTTACCATCACCTATAACATTCGCTGGAATTCGTAATAAAACGGCGTAGACTTGATCATTTAACACAAAAAATCGATATTCTGTTCCTTTAATAAATTCTTCTATTAATACAGAAGAGTCTTCTTTAAATGCTAGCGTGAGTGCTTTTTGATAATCTTCATAATTTGCGCCTTCTTTGAAAATCGAAATTCCTAATCCATAGTTAGTTGTTTTCGGCTTCACAACAAAAGGTTTGCTGGAAAAAAGATGATAGGAACGTAAAGCTTGTTCGATTGTTTGAAACTCTTCACCCTTAGGCACACGGAATCCATGTTGGTGAAGAATTTTCTTTGTTACGGTTTTATTTTCCATAATTAAAGTGGATACATAATTATCTTTACTTGTCATATTTCCATTTTTCACATATTCCACATGATCTTTTAATTTCAGCTTCAAAAATTGATCTTGCCGATCCAAAATTTCTACTTGAATTCCTTGTTGAATTGCATCGAACATTAAAATTTGAGTGGATAACTCCATGTCAGTAAATCCCGCTAATTGATATGGCTTCTCCCATGATTTGTTATAATTTTCTTTTGCTATTAACGAAGCGACTTGACTTTGACTGTTTTTTTGACTTTCTTTATAAAGTTTTCCGGATAGAGTCTTGCTTGGATCCTCTAGCATTTCTTTCAGATGAACAAATAACGTATCAGAAGTAGTTAAATCTAAGATTTCTACTAAATGTTTCATCTCATCAATTATATTTTTGGCTTCTTTTTCGAATTTTGTATGCTCTAATGGATGCTCAAGAGCCACTACATCATTGTAGTAATCACCCATTTTTACCCACTCATCACAATTTTCCCCTTCATCTTTCCATAGTAAATAAATTAAGAAAAGATGGAGAAATTCCGCTTGTTCATAGCCAATTCCATACGGTTCAAAAGGATTTAAATCTATATTTCGCAATTCAATATACCTAATACCTTGATCTACTAGATCTGAAACATGTTGTCCGCCTCTTAAACGGACAGGTGAATAAAATTCCTTTTCTTTTGATAGAAGCCCTCTTTTAACCATAGAGGAAAGATCTGAAAGATAATTCTGTATGCTACTATATGACACTTGAACATCATCAGAATTGGTATAACCATATTTACTGCTTCGAATGCTTCTTACTGCATGATTCAAAGAATCTTCTTTAAAAAAATTCTTTTCACTACTAGGAGAAGCTCCATAAAAATAAGTAAATAACCATCGATAGTGTAAATAGTTTCTTGTGGCTTTTAGATATATCTCTGTTTTAAAATCCCGATAATCTTTAATTTCCAATTGTGCGTTAAATAACGCTTGAATGAACTCATCGCTAAATTCAAAGTTAAAATGAACACCACAAAGCATTTGTTTACGACGGCCATAAGAATCGGATAAATATTCACGATATCGAACATCTTCAACACTTTTTAATTTTGCAATCACAATATTTTCTTCATCTTCTGGTAACTGTGGCGGCATACTTAATGGCCAGAGCATTTCATTGATTCCCATAGAACGATAAGCAACATCATGGATCGCTGCTAAGTAATTAAACAGTTCCTCTAATGTTTCAGTAACAGGTGTGATAATTTCCATCTGTAATTCTGAAAAATCCCGCTGAATATACGGATGATCATCGCGCCGCGAAATACTTTTAGGATGATCCGTTTTAGCTAAATTTCCGGATAAATCAACTCGTTTACTTTCTTTTTCAAGCCCATAACGCGCTTTTAATAAGTATGGTTTAACACGGTCATTGACTAACATTTTTTTTAAATCCGTTTTAACGATAGTCCCCAATTTACTCACCCCTACTTCATTCCATTTCTTATTTTTAGATACAACATGCAGTAATTGAAAATATCCACATTCAATTGCAATGTGGATATTTTCATTTCCATTCCATATTATCTTAAGTACTTCACATGGAAAGCGAAATGGTCTTCTAAGAAAGTGGCAATAAAGAAATAGCTATGGTCATAACCTTCTATTTTCTTGTAATTTACTACTTGATTATTTTCCTCAGCATTCTTTAAAAAATAAGTTTCATCTAACTGTTTTTGATAAAACTCATCTTTAGTTCCTTGCATAATGAGAATAGGCGGAACGCTAGGTTCTTTGACCAGTTCTGAAGCATCCCATTCTTTCCAGGAAGTTTGATTTCCCCCTAAATAAGAGGCGAAAGCTTTTATTCCCCATGGAACTTGACACGGGCTTAAAATAGGAGAAAAAGCAGAAATCGCTTTGAATCTCGTCGGATTTTTCATGCCAATCACCAAAGCGCCATGACCGCCCATTGAGTGGCCCATTATGCTTTCTTCTCCAGAAAAGTTGGGTACCAAAGTTGACGCAATAGCCGTTAATTCATCGACTATATACGTATACATGTTGTAATGCTT
>DATMFE010000018.1:0-1687 GCA_035556295.1 Ureibacillus sp. | reverse complement strand
TGCAGCTGCAATTGCCGCGAAATGATGACCAAACGTTACCCATTTATTAGTTGGTACATAATCTTTACCATCTTCTAGTTTATGAGAAGGAGTAGGTTTAGAATCATCTAGCTTTAATACTTTAGCTGCCATAAATGTACCATATAAGCGGTAGACAATTAATAATATACAAATGGAACCAATGACTATAGAAACCGCATTCATTTTTATGACCTCCATACCTCTGTTATAGTACAGTAATCATACTAAATGAAAGTGCAAACAGGTAGATTTTTTTCTGAAATACAGAAAATTAATGTTCGATTACAAAAAATAAAGGGTGAGATACAATGAATAAACTGAAAATTTGGGATTTTTATAGTTTTAATATTTCAGCTATATTGTTATATAACGATTTTAAGTAAAAAGAGAATACCAGTTCAGAATTGTAATAACTGCTTTAGTTCTTTTATGTAGGTTCGACTAACAGGAACATTAGAACCGTCATTCATAATGAGGTTATAGGTTGAGTTAAACCAAGGTTGTATTTCAGAAATGTAATCGATATTGACGATATAACTGCGATGTACGCGCATAAATGAATGATCCTGTAGTTTTTTCTCTAGCGCAACAAGCGTTTCGCTTACTTTGAATACGTCATCCTTTGTTTTAATCATACATTTACCTTCACTTGATTCAACAAATAGAATAGATGCCGTATCAAGTAATATGATTCTTTCTTCTACAAGGATAGCTATTTTGCCTGTTTTATTAATTGGAACGTTAGACGAAGGCTGGATGTCTTGCTCACCCATTTTCTGTAATTTTGTAATTTTGTTTAACATTTGATATATACGCTGTTCATCGAACGGTTTTAATAAATAATCGAGTGCGTTTAGTTCAAAAGCTTCGAGCGCATACTCGTCATACGCTGTTGCAAATACGATAGCGGGGGTCTTTTTCAGAGCATGAAGCTGTTTGGCTAATTGCAATCCATTATCTTCAGCTAATTCAATATCGAGAAAAACAAGATCGGGTTCTTGGACAGGGATGTCCGCCATCGCTTTCTCTAAACAATCTGCTTCTCCTACAACTTCTACTTGCTTGCTGCAAATGAGCAAGTACTTTAATTCATCTCGTGCTAATGGTTCATCATCTACTATGTATGCTCGTAACATGTTGTTCAAAAACTCCTTTACTATGAAGAGGAATAGAAATAATAATCTTCGTACCTACATTTAGTTCACTCTGAATAGTTAATTGTGCTTGCCCGTTATAAATACCCATTAAACGTTCGTGAATATTAAATAAAGCGGTACCCGTTCCCTTTTTAGAGCTGACGGTTCGGTAACCAAGTTCTCTTCTTCTTTCTTCTTCGATTCCTTTTCCATTATCTTGGACGATAATGTGTATCATTTCGTTTTGTGAAGAAATATCTATTAAGATAGTTCCTTTATTATAATTTCTTCGAGTAAAAGCATGGTTAATAGCATTTTCGACTAAGGGCTGTAAAGTAAATGGTGGAATCAACACTTGATTAAGCCCAGGCTCTATATTGAGAGAGAGGTGATAAACATCCGGAAATCTGGCTTGCTCTAACGATAAATAGGCTTTTACATGTTCGATTTCCTTTTCTAATGGAATCATCATTTGCCTAGCTCCTTGTAAATTACTGCGAAAGAATGAACTAAGCTCAATTAATAGCTTT
>DATMFE010000017.1:0-1687 GCA_035556295.1 Ureibacillus sp. | reverse complement strand
TGCAGCTGCAATTGCCGCGAAATGATGACCAAACGTTACCCATTTATTAGTTGGTACATAATCTTTACCATCTTCTAGTTTATGAGAAGGAGTAGGTTTAGAATCATCTAGCTTTAATACTTTAGCTGCCATAAATGTACCGTATAAGCGGTAGACAATTAATAATATACAAATGGAACCAATGACTATAGAAACCGCATTCATTTTCATGACCTCCATATTTCTGTTATAGTACAGTAATCATACTAAAAGAAAGTGAAAACAGGTGACTTTTTCAGCTGAAATACCAAAATTTCATGTTTAATTACAGAAAATGAAGGGTGAGATACAAATAAATAAACTGAAAATTTAGTGTTCTTACAGCTTTAACATTTTTCTATATTGTTATATAACGATTTTGGACAACAAGAGATACCAGTTCAAAATTGTAATAGCTGCTTTAGCTCTTTTATGTAGGTTCGACTAACAGGAACGTTAGAACCGTCATTCATAATGAGGTTGTAGGTTGAGTTAAACCAAGGTTGTATTTCAGAAATGTAATGGATGTTGACGATATAGCTGCGATGCACGCGCATAAATGAATGATCCGGTAGTTTTTTCTCTAGCGCAACAAGCGCTTCGCTTACTTTAAATACGTCATCCTTTGTTCTAATCATACATTTTCCTTCACTTGATTCAACAAATAGAATAGATGCAGCATCAAGTAATAGGATGCGCTCTTCTACAAGGATAGCTATTTTGCCTGTTTTATTGATTGGAACGTTAGAAGAAGGCTGGATGTCTTGTTTACCTATTTTCTGCAGTTTTGTAATTTTGTCTAACATTTGGTACATACGCTGTTCATCAAACGGTTTTAATAAATAATCGAGTGCGTTTAGTTCAAAAGCTTCGAGCGCATATTCGTCATACGCCGTTGCAAATACGATAGCAGGGGTCTTTTTCAGAGTATGAAGCTGTTTTGCTAATTGCAATCCATTATCTTCAGCTAATTCAATATCGAGAAAAACAAGGTCGGGTTCTTGGACAGGGATGTCTGCCATCGCTTTCTCTAAACAATCTGCTTCTCCTACAATTTCTACTTGTTTGCTGCAATTGAGTAAGTACTTTAATTCATCTCGTGCTAACGGTTCATCATCTACTATGTATGCTCGTAACATGTTGTTCAAAAACTCCTTTACTATGAAGAGGAATAGAAATAATAATTTTCGTACCTACATTTAGTTCACTCTGAATAGTTAATTGTGCTTGCCCGTTATAAATACCGATTAAACGTTCGTGAATATTAAATAAAGCTGTACCCGTTCCCTTTTTAGAGCTGACGGTTCGGTGACCAAGTTCTCTTCTTCTTTCTTCTTCGATTCCTTTTCCATTATCTTGGACGGTAATGTGTATCATTTCGTTTTGTGAAGAAATATCTATTAAGATAGTTCCTTTATTATGATTTTTTCGAATAAAAGCATGGTTAATTGCATTTTCAACTAAGGGCTGTAAAGTAAATGGTGGAATCAACACTTGATTAAGCCCAGGTTCTATATACAGAGAGAGATGATAAACATCCGGAAATCTGGCTTGCTCTAACGATAAATAGGCTTTTACATGTTCGATTTCCTTTTCTAATGGAATCATCATTTGCCTAGCTCCTTGTAAATTACTGCGAAAGAATGAACTAAGCTCAATTAATAGCTTT
>DATMFE010000016.1:0-3924 GCA_035556295.1 Ureibacillus sp. | reverse complement strand
TTGTAGCAAAAGTGGGACAAATCGAAACATGGATGGCGTTCTTTAAAGATACAGAAGAAAACATTCATGCATTGATGAGTGAAGTACGAATATAAACATATCCATTTGAGACCGTTCTAAAAAGGGCGGTCTTTTTAATTTTTATCTACCTTTTTCTATTAGGTTCTTGTTTTTTGGTGATAATAAGAAAACTAATAAATATGTTAAGTTGAATGGACAATCTTTTCTCGGAGTAGAAACTTTGTTAAATCGAGATTTATTAGTTAATTATCAATACAATCCCATTTGTACAACTATTGTAAGTCGTATTCTTTGATTACAAAAATAAAAGAGGTTACTATTTCTAACGGTAACTTTTACAAGTGTACACATCATCGTTTATTTTCATCAGGAGGTTACATAATGAAATACCTTATTTCAATTATCGGTATTCTTATTGTTTTACTGTTAGCTTGGTTAATAAGTTCTAACAAAAAGGACATTAAGTTTATACCTATAATTACAATGCTTGTCATTCAAATTCTTTTATCACTGTTATTGTTAAATACAGAAATTGGTCTCATTATTATTAAGGGGATAGCTGCATTTTTTAGTAAACTACTCGAATATGCAAACGAAGGGGTTACCTTTGTGTTTGGTGGCATTGCCAACGAGGGTGAGTCCCCATTCTTTTTAAATGTGTTGTTACCAATTGTCTTCATTTCTGTATTAATTGGTATTTTACAGCACCTAAAAATCCTCCCTTTTATTATGAAAGGAATCGGATTACTTTTAAGTAAAGTAAATGGATTAGGTAAACTTGAATCCTATAATGCCGTAGCTTCACTGATGGTTGGGCAATCGGAGGTATTCATCACACTAAAAAAACAACTAGGGATGATTTCCAAACAGCGAATGTATACGCTTTGTGCTTCAGCCATGTCGACAGTATCAATGTCTATCGTTGCTGCTTATATGACAATGTTAGAGCCAAAATATGTTGTTACTGCTTTAGTGCTTAATTTATTTGGTGGGTTTATTATTGCCTCTATTATTAATCCATATGAGGTAAAGCCAAGCGAAGATATTTTAGATATTCAAGAGACAGAAAGGCAATCCTTTTTTGAAATGCTTGGCGAGTATATTCTAGATGGATTTAAAGTTGCAATCATTGTTGGAGCGATGTTAATTGGGTTCATCGCTTTAATGGCGGGATTCAACTCATTGTTTGAGATATTGTTCAATATCTCCTTCCAACAGATATTAGGCTATATCTTTGCTCCAATTGCATACATTATGGGCATTCCATTATCAGAGACAGTTAGTGCCGGAGGAATTATGGCAACAAAACTGATCACAAATGAATTTGTGGCGATGTTGGATTTATCCAGTGGAGATTATCAATTTAGTGAACGCACACTCGGTATTCTTTCTGTATTCCTTGTTTCCTTCGCTAACTTCTCATCTATTGGGATTATTACCGGGGCAGTCAAAAGTTTAAATGAAAAACAAGGAAATGTCGTGGCTCGTTTTGGTTTAAAACTCTTATATGGCGCCACACTTGTAAGTGTACTATCAGGAATAATTGTAAGTCTTATTATCTAACACTTTTTAATGAGTTATCTTAATAAAAAAAGGGAGTGGTTACGCACCACTCCCTTTTTTTAATATCCATTTACAAAATCCTCGATTGTTTCCTTTTCGTCTTCTGTAAGTTCCCTTTTTACGTGCTTTTCGTATTCTTCAATTATCTTTTGCTTATTACCACCGAATGTATCTGTATAGTTCGCAATCATTCTAAGCAAGGATACTTCCTGTTGGAATTCTTCTTTTGATATTGGGTGTTGATGTGAAAGTATATATGTAACTGCATCAAATGTCTCCAACTCATCTAAAAGGCGTAGTGTTTCCTTGATGGTATAGTTTGGTTTCTTCGCGTACATATTGGGATAAATACAGTCAGCAAGGAATAGAATCTTTTCTTCTTTGATATAAACTATAACGGAGTCTTTTGCATGATCTCCTCCCACGTGCTGTACAACACAATTTACTCCACCAAGATCAATTTCCACTCGTTTTTCAAAGGTAAGGTCCGGTAAAACTATGTTGATGTCCCTGTGACCTTTATATTCCTCTTTAATTGCTTTGGCGCAAAATTCTATTTCTATTCCTTCTTTTACTCGTTCATCGATGGCTTCATCTGACCAGGAATATGGGATGAGTTTCTCCATTTCCTTTTTGGTTTTTGTTGAAGCAATGGAAACAGTATTCTGTAATGTTGAAAGTCCAAAAATATGATCCCAATGCCAATGAGTAAGTACTACGATATCAGGATTTTGGACTCCTCTATTCTGAAGTTCGTCTAAAAAGAAATTTACATGGTCTTCTGAATTACCTGCATCAATCAATAATGTCTTGTTCTTACCTACTACCATTCCTAAAATGGGACGGTCCGTTAGTGATATTGGTGTAATGTACCAAAAACTTTCACCTAATTTGTGTATAGAGTGCATATAGGGCTACATCCTTTTTATTTTTTAATATTGTTCAACGGTTGTTTACTTATATAGGGATTTTTGTAATATTACTAACATTTTATACTACCTCGCACTTTTTGCGTACTTTATGTTCTGCAAAACGAAGTAACTTTTGATTAGGTTAATCTTAACCACTCATTTACTCCATTCCGTTAAAGGTATCCTTCCAACAATGTCATAGCCATATCCATACCCTTTAGGTTTTACGATTACTGTCCCCATGTAAGGCACGGGACCTACACCTACCCCTTCTGGTAAACTGTGAGCAATAATCAACTTATTCTTTCCTACTTCTGGTATCTCTTCTAAAGCTGAAGTAAGGTAATTCAGAACCCTTTGTTGATCATTTCTTTGTAAATTTCCATTTAACAAATTTAACTCACTTAAAAATGGGTTAACTCGAACATTCCCAATCCCAAAAGCCAATTGTGCTGTTTCAATCGTCCTGCAATAAGGGGTTGCGGTAATAGGAATTTGAATTGGAATTTTTAAATACCGAAGTATTTCTCCATAGTAAATAGCCTGCCTACGCCCTTTATCTGAAAGGTTCCTTTGGGTCAAACAATTTTGAAAGTTTAAATTTGGCAAATCCACCCCAACGTTCGCTTCTCCATGCCTTGCATACAAAACAAATCCCCCTTTTCTAAGAGAGTTAAGTAAGGTACTATCCAATTAAATTTTCTCCTTTCAAGAAAAAAACATAAGTTACTGTTAATGTATGTAGGATTGATTATAAGTGGTTACATAAAGGTAACCCTGCAACCTAAAAGTGCCTAATTGTCAGTATTTCTGGAATCACTTACTGTTAAGTTATTATCCAGTAGGAGGGTCTATATGAATATTTTGTTAGTCTATGCTCACCCAGAGCCTACATCATTAAATGGGCATTTAAAAGAGTTTGCTCGCCATGTATTGGAGTCTCAGGGACAGAAGAACCTACCTTTTCCCGGTAGGTTCATTCTGTTTACTTATGACACCTTTTTCTCTGTACTAGACAATTGCAATTTTTTATTGTATACTATAGTTAATAAGATGGTTACAAAGACAACAAATAAATTCACCTATTACAAAGAGTATGAGTGTTTTATTCGGTACTTTTTGTAATATGTGAATTTTTTTTTCGGAAAAATTTTATCTTATTAATTTAAAACAAATGGAGGTCATTTACATGACACAAGGTACAGTAAAATGGTTTAACGCAGAAAAAGGTTTCGGTTTCATCGAAGTTGAAGGTGGAGCAGACGTATTCGCTCACTTCTCAGCAATCCAAGGTGAAGGATTCAAATCTTTAGAAGAAGGTCAAAAAGTTGAATTTGAAGTTGAACAAGGTCAACGTGGACCACAAGCTACAAACATCGTAAAACTTTAATTCTTAATTAAATTTATGATTAGAAGAGGCATCCTTTCA
>DATMFE010000015.1:0-10473 GCA_035556295.1 Ureibacillus sp. | reverse complement strand
AACGGATTACCTGCGAGCAAAGGGAATTGCTCTTGCTGACACGCCAACTGTAGCTGATGTGATCGAAGCGGCTGAAACGGAAGAAGAACGAGAACAATTAGAAGACGTAAGAAAACAACTGCTTTCCGTTATTGATTATTTAAGAATACAAAATGATTTAAACCAAAAATTGGTATACCAATCATTACAATTTGTCAATGTTACATTAGATTTGCTACGACCTCAGCCTGATCAAATTAATTACTCAGGTCAACCTGTTCGTGGTGAAAATAAGGGCTCAAAAAAGTCGCTTTTCGACTCACAAGCATAATAAAGGCGGCACTGTTTAAACGTGTCATTATCAACTTAAGGAGGAGACAAGATGCGCTCCACATTTATGGGATTAGAAGCAAGTAAACGCGGACTTTATGCACAACAAAGTGCTTTATATACGACAGGGCATAATATTTCAAATGCCAACACGGAAGGCTATTCACGTCAACGTGTTAATATGTCACCGAGTTTGGGTTATCCAGGGATAGGCCTAAACAATCCAAAAACAGCTGGTTTTATTGGAACTGGAGTTGAAGTTTCTTCCGTTGAACGTATTCGGGATAGCTTTATTGATAAACAATACCGTCAAGAAACAAATAAATTAGGTTATTGGGAATCAAGATCAAATGCAGTTACTCAAATGGAAGATATATTAAATGAACCTTCAGAATATGGATTAGCAAAATCATTAGATCAATTTTGGAATTCACTTCAAGATTTAAATGTTAATCCAGAAGATGGGGGAGCTCGTGCTGTTGTTGTACAGCGTGCAGTTGCAGTTGCTGATTCATTTAACTATATGTATAACTCAATTAGCCAAATCAAAGAAAATACTGGTGCAGAAATTGGCATTTTGTTAAAAGATGCTAACTCGGTTCTTCAACAAATTGCAAGTATTAATGAGCAAATTCAAGCAGTTGAACCTAATGGTTATATGCCGAATGATTTGTATGATGCGAGAGATACATTATTGGATGAGTTGTCTTCCTATTTCCCAATAGAGACAACAAATGTTCCTTCCGGTGGTAATTCGCTAGCAAATGCAGAAGGTTCTGTAACAGTTTCTATAAAAATTAACGGGGATACTATTAAATTAGTTGATGGTAAAGATTTTGCTCAACTTCGTAATTCAAGCAGTAATACTGCTGAAGATGGGGTAACTCCAACAAATATGGTAACAGGTCTACACATAGTAAAAATAAATAGTAATGGTACTGAAACTTACCTTAATAATGATTGGAGTATTAGAGGGACTAAAACAGTTAATGATATAAATGATTTTAGTAATTTAGGTAAATTTAAATCCCTTGTGGAATCATATGGGTATTCAACAGATGGGACTGAGGATGTAACCAAAGAATCCGGTCTTTTCCCTGACATGTTGAACAATCTAAATAAATTAGCACAAGCATTTGCTACGCAGTTTAATGAAGCGCATGCAGAGGGTTCAGATATTAATGGTAAAAAAGGGCAAGTTTTCTTTGTAAATAAGTCTACTGAGCTTGGAACAGAAGTTACTGCAGGTAATATCTATGTATCTGAGAATTTACTAAAAGATCCGAATTTAATCGCAGCATCTGATTCCCCAGGTGAAGATCTCACAGCCGTTCCACCTATTACAGCAAATCCGGAGCCTGGAAACGGGAAAAATGCATTGAATCTAGCAAATTTTAAAACTGATACTATCTCGGCTCTAGGAGATATTAGTGTACAAACCTACTTTGAAGGTTTAATAGGACAGCTTGGCGTAGATGGCCAAGAAGCTTCTCGTATGCTTTATAATACCCAATCATTACAACAAGCTGTAACAGAACGCCGTTCATCAGTAAGTTCAGTTTCTCTAGATGAGGAAATGACTAATATGATTACTTTCCAACAGGCATATAATGCAAACGCACGTATGATTACGGTGATTGACGAAACTTTAGAAAAAATTATTAACGGCATGGGCCGTGTCGGTTTATAGGGAGGTATAAAACATGCGTGTAACACAATCAATGCTTTCTAGTAATATGCTTCGAAATTTATCAAATAGTTATTCCAAAATGGGAAAGCTTCAAAATCAAATTGAAACTGGTAAAAAAGTAACTCGCCCTTCTGATGACCCTGTTGTCGCAATGAAGGGGATCGGTTATCGCACTGAGTTAAATAATGTGGAGCAATTCTCGCGTAATATTGGGGAAGCATATAACTGGTTAGATACGACGGATGATACACTAGACAAGGTTAACTCGGCACTACAACGAGCTAATGAGTTAATGGTACAAGCTTCAAGTGATACAACAACTAGTGATGACAGAAAAAAAATAGATGGTGAATTACAACAATTACGAGAACATATACAAAATCTTGCAAACACACAAGTTGGAAATCGATATATTTTTAGTGGGACAAAAACTACAACCCCACCATATCAAAATGGAGTAGGGTATGTAACAGGGAGTAACCCAGAAGAATCTATTGACCCTTCATTTGAAAAATCAATCGAAATTGAAGTATTTGATGGTATTATGTTAAAAGTTAATACAACACCAATTCAATTGTTAAATGATATTGATAAAATGTTCAATGATATTGGTAAAGATATTAAAGCTGGAACTACAGGGGCTGATTTATCTAAATATATCACAACGATTGATAGTAATATGAATGAACTTTTAACTACTCGTGCAGATATCGGTGCTCGTCAAAATCGAGTAGAACTGATGGATTCACGTCTTCAATCACAAGAAATAATTGCAACATCCCGAATGTCTGAAAATGAAGATATTGATTATGAAAAAACGATAACTGATTTCATAACACAGGAATCTATTCACACTGCAGCCCTTTCAATGGGTTCGAAAATTATTAAACCTACATTAGTTGATTTTTTATAAGATAATTCTCAAGCGTATGTACATATTGTGTTCATACGTTTTCTTTATAAAGGATGATGAAGTCGATGCAAATCCCCAAACTACAAATACAATCAAAGAATGCAGAAATTGGTTTAAACATTCAACAACCCAAACAACATATTGAACAACCACAGGCAGATATGGAAATAAAACAACCAGCCGCTGAACTCTCCATAAACATAGTTGAAGGTCAAATGAAAATTGATGCTTCAAAAGCAAGGAGTGAATATGGGTTCGCTTCGGTGGGAGAACTTGCAAAGAGAGACGCTCAAAAAGGAATGCAAGATATTTTAGCAGGCATAGCTCGACGTGCAAGAGAAGGAGATATGTTAATGAGCATTGAGAAAGGTAACAATGCCATCGGGCAGATTGTGGATTCAAAAACCTCTCCAGAGAATAAAACATCGGGTATAACTTTCATTCCTAGTGGAAATAATTCTGTGAAATTCGAATATACACCAGCTGATGTACAAGTAGATATTAAAAAAAATGATCCGGAAATTGATGTGGAAATTAACAAACCAATTTATAACTACACACCTGGAAAAGTTAAAGTAGAAATGTTGCAAGATCCAACCATAAAAATAGATTGGTTAGTTTGAAATTAAGGAGCCATAAAAATGAACATTAAAACAGCTTACATGGGTGAAGTTGAAATCAATGAAGAAAATATTATTAATTTTGACCATGGAATACCAGGCTTTGAAGAGGAAAGAGAGTTCATCATACTTCCTTTAGAAGAAAATAGTATATTTCAGATTTTACAATCAATAAAAACAGAAGGATTAGCCTTCATCATTACTAACCCATATGCCGTAACAACCAATTATAATTTTGATTTAGATGAGAGAACAGTTCATTCACTTCAAATAAAAGATGAAAATGAAGTAGCAGTTTTAGCTATTGTTTCACTTAAAGAAACATTAGCAAAATCGACTGTAAATTTAAAAGCACCTATTGTATTAAACACTGCAAAAAAGAAAGCGAAACAAGTGATATTAGATAATGAACAATATGCAATCCGACACCAAATGACTTTAGAAAGTGTAAAGGGGTGAGCATATGCTAGTATTGTCTAGAAAAGTGGGAGAAACCATTTGGATTGGGGAAGACGTAGAAATTGTTATTTCAGAAGTAAAAGGGGAGCAAGTGAAAATTGGTATTCGTGCCCCTAGAAGTGTAGAGGTAATTCGCGGTGAACTTCGTCAAGAGATATCTTCTTCAAATGCCGATGCTGTAATTAAGGGATTAGATGTATTAAAAAATCCTAGAAAATAATTTGAAATCTATAAAAATAATTTTAAAACTATATTAAACTTTATAGAAACTTTTCCGATATTAATTATGTAAGCAAGATAATTGAGTTCGGCCGGCTCAGTTGCTTGTACATACAATAAAATACTCACAAGGAAGTGAGTATACAATTCCAAGGAGGAAATTAAAATGAGAATTAATCATAATATCGCAGCTCTAAACACATACCGTCAATTAGGTACTGCTAACAATGCACAATCAGCATCAATGGAAAAATTATCATCTGGTTTACGTATTAACAAAGCTGGAGATGACGCTGCAGGTCTTGCAATCTCTGAAAAAATGAGAGCTCAAATCCGTGGTTTAGACCAAGCTTCTTCAAATGCTCAAGATGGTATCTCAATGATCCAAACAGCTGAAGGTGCTTTAACAGAATCACACTCAATCCTACAACGTATGCGTGAACTTGCTACACAAGCAGCAAACGATACAAATGTAGGCGTTGACCGTGAAGAAATCCAAAAAGAAATGAACCAATTAACATCTGAAATCAACCGTATCGGTAACACTACTGAGTTCAATACTCAAAAGTTACTTAATGGTGGTGGAGAAGTTAAAGAAATCGCTGTGAATACAAAGCAAGCTGGAGCGGTAGCTGGAGCATTTAAAGGTGGAACTTCAATTGAAGGAACAGGATTAACGGCTGCAACATACGAAGTAGAAGTAACAACTGGAGAAAGTGTAAAAATTAACTTCGGTAAAGAAAATGGTGCGTTATCAAATGATTTGAAGGTTGTATTCGCATCTAGTACGACAGATACTACTGCAGCAGCAGCTTTCAGTACGGACACTATTACAATTACTTTAGGAACTGATGCAACTAAAAATACTGCGGCTAAAATTCAAGATGCATTAAAAAATATGACGGGTACATTACCTACTGGCTTCGATAAATCTAAAATTACTGTTAGTGGTGATGATCCTACTGCAGTAGCTTCTGCTACTGATTTAACTACAGCAGCTAAAACTGCTACAAAAGCAACAGGAGGTACAACAGCAGCAGCTGGTTCAACTTCTATTCCAATCACTGCAACAACAACAAGTGATGCTGCGGTAGCTGCTAAATGGGAGCTTGATGCTTTAGATGCTTTAGTGGATGATAAGTCAGGTAGTATCTCATTTGCTGGTGTTACAATTTCAATCTCTGGTAATGATGGGGCAACTACAGGTATATCGAATACTAATCAAGTAGGCGCGAACTTAGTCCTAGATACAACTACAACTACTGGAGCGGATACTGTAAAAGAACAAGCAGACTTGATTGTAAAAGCATTTGAAGCGGTTAAGGCAGAACAAGGCGAAAATGGTTCACTTGCAAACTTTACATTCTCTGCGGATTCTAATGGTAAAATTACAGTAGCAGGAATAAAAGAAGATGGCGCGAAAAATAATACTTTCAATGTAACATCTACTGGTGATGTTAAATCTAGTTCAGCAGTTCTAAATGAAGGACCTTCTACAGCTGGTGTTACAGAAGTTCGTGGTGAATACAGCTTTGAAATTTCAACGGCCTTCGAAAAAGAAGGAGCAGTACTTAATATTGGTGGTCAAACGTTCACTGCCGTATCAGGCAATGCTAATGCAGCAAATGGTGAATTTTCTATTGGATCAAGCGAAGAAGAACAAGCTATTAGTTTAGCTGCTGCTATCAATGCAGATAGTTCTTTAAATGCTCGTTTTGATGCTCTTGTTGATGGAGGTAAAATTACTCTTCGTGAAAAAGCAATGAAAGCTGAAGAAGGTAATGATCCAACAGGTATGGTCGTTGGTCCTTCTAATAATGCAGTACAGGGTGAATTCACAGTTAATGTAGATAGCTCAGTAGCAGTAGGTGGGAAATATGCTATTGACGGTGTTAAAATCGAAGTAACAGATGATGCAAATCACAAAGGTTTAGCAGATGGTACTGCTGTTCTATATTCTGCTGATAAAACACAACAAGCTTCTAATTTAGCGAATGCAATTGCGGCTAACTCAGCATTAAGCGATAAATATTCTGTCTCAGCTTCAGCAGACCGTATAACATTGACTCAAAAAGCTGGTAAAGAGTCAATGGAAGGTGTGGAAGCAGATTCAAGTACAAATAAGAATGATAACTTCCAAGCAAGTTTCCAAATTGGAGCAAATACTGGTCAAAGCATGACAATTGAAATTGAAGACATGCGTTCTCAAGCATTAAAAATTAGTGGTGATGAAACAGGAACAGTTACTGCTAAAAATGGTCAAGTAGCATCTTATGTACAAGTGGCAAATGTTTCTAACGGAACAGATAATAATAGCACAGAATTTGCTTTAGATGTATCATCACATGAAAAAGCATCAGCTGCAGTATCTGTAATCAATGATGCTATCGAAAAAGTATCTGCTCAACGTTCTAATCTTGGTGCATACCAAAACCGTTTAGATCACACAATTAACAACTTAGGAACATCTTCTGAAAACTTAACTGCTGCGGAATCTCGTATTCGTGACGTAGATATGGCGAAAGAAATGATGGAACAAACAAAACAATCTATCCTAGCTCAAGCTTCTCAAGCTATGCTTGCACAAGCTAACCAAAAACCACAATCTGTACTACAATTACTAGGATAATATTCTTAGCTATAAAAAAAGAGACTCTAGTTTTACTAGAGTCTCTTTTTCATACAACTGATAGGTGGAGGCAATTCAATGGAGAAAGATGATCAGCATCTAAAAAAGTTTCTTGAAGAACAAGTTCAATGGTGTAAAGAACAAGATCATATTCTAGAAGAAATCGAAAGAAAGCTTAATGAAATGAAAAAAATAGCTCAATACGCTTCTAGTTATGAATTAAATGAAATAGAAGTGGGCCAATTTAATAAGCAAATCAATGATTTGAAAAAAGAAGTTCATGAATTAGAAAAACAATTGCGAACTACTGTTCATTAAAAAGTCGTCATACATAATTCTTAAAAAGATATATATACATATATTCGATGCAGATTTACTCTTTACGAATATGTTGAATAAAAACCACCATTAAAATATAAAAGCTAATCATTTTTTCGTTGCTTCCGGTTAATTATTTCATCTCTTACTTCAAAAATTTTTGAAGTCACCGATATAAATAATAAGATAACTTATTTTGTGGAGGAATAAATCCTTATGGTAAATCGCATATCTGAAACCGTTTCATCTGGTTCATCATTTGAAGCGAAATTTAAAAAAGAGAATGTAGACATGTCAGTTGAGACAGATTTATCTATAAAAAGTTTACCTGAAAAGAAAATAACAACTAATGAAGCTATAGAAGGAGAACAAAATCAGCTCTCCGCCGATAAAGCCAAAAAATTAACAGATAGTATGAATGAAATTTTAGAAATGACAAATACGGAATTAAGGTACCAATATCATGAAGATCTGGATAGGTATTATGTATCCGTGGTAAATGCAAATACAGATGAAGTTATTCGTGAGATTCCGTCGAAAAAATTAATGGATATATATGCAGCCATGCTTGATTTTGCAGGAATTCTCGTTGATGAGAAAATTTAAAGGTTGGTGATATTATGCGTATTAGTGGTTTAGCAAGTGGTATGGATACTGAAACAATGGTAAAAGAGTTAATGAGTGCACATCGATTGCCACTTGAGAAAATTGAACAAAAGAAAACTTATATGGAATGGCAGCGTGATGATTATCGAGCGGTAAATCAAAAGATCTTCGATTTCCGTACGCAAACGAGTGACTCTCTGCTGCGTTTATCGACTTTTATTAAAAAAACTGCTAGTTCTTCTTCCCCAGATGATGTTACTGTTAAAAATATCAATTCTGTAAGTAATTTCTCTGGTTCGATTAGCATACAAAGTTTAGCTGAACAGGCAACAATGAGAAGTAACGGAAGAGTAAACGGCTCAGCAACAGCTATAAATGTAAAGGAAAAACTATCAACCTTAGATACATCACTTACAGACTCGCAAACTATTACAATTAAAGCAATAAAACAAGACGGAACTATGCAGACGGATGAAGAAGCATTTTCGCTAACATTTGACCCTTCCGAAAAATCTTTACAAGATGTACTGGATAAGATAAATAGCGATTCAAATGTTTCAGCTTTCTATGATTCATTCACTGGAAAAATTTCAATTACTTCAAAGTATTCAGGTAATAATGCAACTGGTGCAGAGATTGAAATTGAAATGTCGGATGAATTTAAGAATTTCACTCAACTAGACACGAACAATGTTGATGCTGCATGGACTGGTAATGGCTCTGAAGGGAAAAATGCTAAGTTTACATTGGATGGACTAGTCACTGAGAGAAATTCTAATACATTCACTGTCAATGGATATGAATTAACCTTGAAAAAAGCAAGTAATACTAACATTACATTTAGTTCAGCGACTGATACAGATGGAATACTTGAATCGGTTACAAAATTTGTTGATGAATATAATAAGCTAATAGAGAACCTAAATAAAGAAATCAAAGAAGATAAATACCGTGATTTCCAACCACTTTCGGATGAACAAAAAGAAGACATGACCGATAAACAAATTGAGCAATGGGAAGAAAAGGCAAAAAGTGGAACATTGCGAAATGATAGCACCATTACAAGTGCATTATCACAGATGCGATCAATATTATTCTCTGAAGTTGATGGGGTGACTGGTGCTAGTAGATTAAGTGATATAGGTATTACAACTTCAGCAAACTATTTAGACAACGGAAAATTGATAATCGATGAAGAAAAATTGAAAAAAGCAATAACTGACGATCCCAACCAAGTTTATGAATTATTTGCAGCGGACGGAGAAACAGATGGAGAAAAAGGGGTAGCTAGAAGATTAGTTGCGGCCATGGACGAGACCCGAAAAAATATCATTACAAAAGCTGGTTCAGATGGTTCTGTAAACAATTCATTTACTCTTGGTCGACTTCTAGATAATTATAAAGAACAAATTTCTAGCTTCGAAGACCGATTAACTGCTTTAGAGGATCGATATTGGAAGCAATTCACAGCTATGGAAACTGCGATACAGAAAGCTAATTCTCAATCAACTTACCTTTCAAATATGTTTACTTCAAGCTATTAATCGATAATAAAGAGGAGTGCTCAAAGTGGCAATTAATAATCCATATAAATCCTACCAACAAAATAGTGTGGTACAATCATCACCTGCTGAATTGACTTTGATGCTTTACAATGGTTGTTTAAAATTCTTAAACCAAGCAAAAAAAGGAATTGAATCAGGCAATATTGAACTAAAAAATATTAATATACAAAAAGCTCAAAATATTATAAGTGAATTCATGATTACACTAGATATGTCAGTACCTCTTTCAAAAAACATGATGTCCTTATATGAATATATGCATCATCAATTAGTACAGGCTAATATTCATAGTAATGTAGAATTGATTGATGAAGTGTCAGGATTAATTACAGATTTTCGTGATACATGGAAGCAAGCAATCCAAATAAACCGACAAAAACAATATGGACAAACAGGTGAAATATGATTCGAGAATCCCTAATTGAATGGAAAAGTACGACTGAATTATTAATTCGTATTTTGGATGTTCAGGATGAAGAATTATATGATAGAGTTATCGAAAAAGTTGATAGTTTACTTAATAAGAGAGAACTTTTAAAGCCTACCATACAACTTCCTTTTACAAAGGAAGAAAATGAGTTCGGGCAAAACCTTTTGGATTTAGAAAAAGTTCTTGATAAACAACTTAAATTATTTTCGATGGATATTCAAAAAAATATCCAAGTGCAACAAAAGAAAAAAGTATCTGTGCATGCGTACTTAAATCCATACAATAAAGTATATAAAGATGGTACTTTTTATGATAAAAAGCGATAGAATGATTCGCCTTACATCTCTTTTCAAAATGATGTAAGGCTTTCATTTTGTCTAAACGAGTAATGTTGCGGAAATAGAATTAATATTAAAAGAAAACATGCTATAAATAGTCCTGGCATTTAAAACCAAAATTCCTGTAAAAAGTCATATGGACATGCGATGGGCGATTGGTTATTTTGGTGTAAGGGGAATTTTTAGCGGATCGGCAATAAGCGGATATCCGCATTAGAAAAGACACCGTTTTATCGCATAGTTCAAGGAGGAATCACCTATGCATTTTAAAAGACAAGAAGGGTTTCGTTTTGTTTTTAATGAACCCATTGAAGCGAGCTTTAAATTATTGATTAATGGACAGCCAGTGGAAGCTCTTGGCAGCAGTCCATGTAAGA
>DATMFE010000014.1:0-5144 GCA_035556295.1 Ureibacillus sp. | reverse complement strand
AATAAGCTTCCTCGAACATTTCCTGAATATCAAAATCGCTAATTAAATACTGATAAGTCGCAAACAATGTGAAACGGCCACACAAAATCTCCATCTCCTTTAAACAACTTTATTTTTCAGCTGATTTAACGCCCTTACTATATCCTCTTTTGAGAACTTCTCTAGTATTGTCATAAGTTCCTTTTTAAATCGATTCCGCTCTTCCTCAGAAAGTGAACTTGATTTTATAACCTTACTTTCATTCAATGCTATTACCCCACTTTCTATAGATACAACTTTATTATAAGAACATTTGTTCTTATTTTCAATAGAGTTGATGTTGAAATTAATGGTAATAAGAAGCAAAGCATAAAAAAATCGGTGCAAGAAATTATAGCAGAAGAAGGCATAAATTTTTCGCCAGACACAACTGGTATGACTGAAACAACAACGGACATAACGGTTATGAAGAATCGAGTTGCAACGGTGATGTCTGAAATAGAAGAACTAAAAAAACTGGTGAATAAGCAAAATGATTTACTGGAACAGCAACAGAAATACATAGATGTAAAGCTGAAAGAACGTGCGAGAAGTTGGTAGCAGCTTTACGAACAGCAAAAGAAGAAAGACTTGCATTTTTATCAGAAGTATCTGCAACTATTGAAGAACAAAAAAAGAAGGGATTTTTCCAAAGGTTACTAGGTAAATGAACGATAAAAAGGCCATTCTTCCAGAGAGAATGGCCTTTTTTGTTATGATATGTTTTTTTAATGTTAAAGCTATGTATGTTATTGATTTTTGTTTTCTTTTAACCATTTTTCAGCGATAGAATAAATATCCTCGTCTGGTCTAGGTCTTGTGTTAAATCGCTTTCCAACAGCAAAATAAAGGTTTAATTGATTACTTTCATCAACTTTGAAAATAAGTCGCATGTCCCCCGTACCAATTTTCAGTGGCTTTGAATGAAACGTAATTGTACGGAATCCTAATTCTTTTAGGATCCCGTACTTACACTCCCTTGAATTGTTAAAGGGGTCTGGTGCTAGGACCTTATTAATTTCGTGCATTAATTGGTCATAAAACTCATCAAATTCTTGTTCGGTCATTTGTTCTTCAAGATGGTCTAACGTTTCATAAAAGACCGGATGATACTTAGTTTTGTATTTTGATTTACTCATTTAGCTTTTCATTCCTTTTCTCCATTCTCGGTATTCCTTAGCAGACATATTTTCTGGCATTTCAATAAATTGTTCGTGAGGAGTTTCAAAGACCTCTTTGCTGAAGTCTTTAATTAACATGGCTTCTTCCACCATTTGTTCTAAACTCTCGATGTATTTTAGTAGATCCTCATAATCTTTCATCCCCATCATAGTAAGTGCCATTTCATCTTTAATGATTAATCCCATGATGGCATTTTCTTCAACCAACTCCTTTAATTTTCTTTGAGATATTTCCCTTAATTTACTAGCCGGAAATGTATTTTGACTTGTAAATGGTCGTTCTAGTAGTTTTGGCATTTTATGTTTCCCCTTCCAACTCTGACCCTCCATGTTATACACCTCTATTTTATCATTTTTTTGCACGTAATTCCACACAAAATTTTGCACATTTTCTTATACAGTATATGCAACAATTTAAAAATATACACACTATCCATTACCCAAATTTATAATGTTGTGCATCAATAAAGTAAAATTTTAATCCTTTTTAAAACATCAGCTTCACAGGTATCTCTAATTCCTCAAATAGTACAAATACCATTGAAACTACATTTCAAACGTTCTCACGCTTCCATACATAGCTAAAATAAAAAAAGAACTCAGCATAAAATGCCAGGTTCTTAGCTAAAAATATACATTCTTTTAGTTTGTTACTAGATTATTTATGATTTAATTCCATAATAGCAATGGCTGCTTTCAATCTTCTATTTGGATCATCACTATTAATTTCATTCTTAATTATCTTCATTGCATCATGTAATAGTTCACATAATTTAACTTCTACATCACCAAATTCGTTAACTTCTAAAACTCTATACTTAAGGTAGCAGAAGATCTTATTTATAAAGGTTAGCGAAATAACTGATATAACTGACATAACTGAAAAAGGAAATAAAATTAAAGTAACTTTTCAAATAAAGAAGGCAGCCATCACGAAATTTTTTCTTTCAAGTCGGAGAAGTTCGCTCCGACATCAAAGAAAAACCACAACACGTAGGGGAAGATCGTCCCTACGTATTGTTATTTCGTCATGGCTGCCTTTCCTTTTGGATACAGATCCGCTTCCGAACTGGGGGCGAGATCATCACGAAATTTTTTCCTTCATGTCGGAGCAAACCATTCCGACATCAAAGAAAAAACCACAACACGTAGGGGAAGACCATCCCTACGTATTGTTATTTAGTCATGATCTCCCAAGCACTACTAGTTAAAGAAATCCTATAAATAAAAATTAAAAAAGAAAAATACATCCTTCTGGATATAGGAGAGGGGCATCATGGAAAATTTTGCGTCATGACAAGCTTCACGCAAACTTCTTTCCATCATGCCCCTCTTTTTACTAATCCGGGATTTGACAAAAAATTAAACATCTATGTTTTAAAACAAACTGCGACAACAAGCTTTAGGCTTGCTGTCGCAATCCGTTTTAACATAGATGTGCCTCTATTGAATTACAACATGATGGAAACCTGCACCATCATGTCGTAATTCAATAGAGGAATTTTTTGTAAAATCCTCTCGAATCCCCTTGAACAGCTTCTTCTATAATAAGTTTCTGCTGAAAATATTAATTTATGAAACTTCTCTATTTAATAATGACATAAAATATCACCTTATATATAATTCAGTTAATAAATTGGAAGGGGGTGGAATTTATGTCATTTTATGATACTGATCAAGTGAATATCGTGCTCCATTTTGAGGTCGGTATAAGCGACCAAGGTAAATCAATTGTTAAACGTATGACTCTTTCAAATGTCCGACATGACCTTACAGCAGATGAAGTAGCACAGGTTTCATTAGCTCTAGCTAGTTTAGTAAAGCATGATTTAATGGTAGTTGAACGAGTTGTCTATGAAACAGTAGGTTTTTAATTAATGTTTAATAATAATAGGGGGGAACAAAATGGAAGAAAAAAGTACAATCTTACAGATGGATTTTACAAGCCATGATGGAAAATCAGTAGCAGTTAAAATGTCAGAACCACGTGAAGATTTGACTGCCACTGAAGTAGAAACTGTAATGAACTTACTTAATGATCTAGGGGTACTAGTTAAAATTAATGGAGGGTCCTTACAATCAGCTAAACTTAAAGGAGCAAAAGTAGTTGAGACAATAACAAGTGAATTTGGTATTACTGTGGATTAAAAATGGGCCAGGCGTGAAGTGGCTTTCATGCCTGGCTTTAAACAAATGAGGAGGTTGTCATATGATTAATGCAATGCAAATAACAACGCTCGCTCATACCGTTTATAAGAAATGTGAGTGTTGCAATAGAGTAAAAGATATCTTTTTTAAATTGTCTATTAAAGATGCTAAAACTAGTAGCTTTCTAGTTGGTGATTTTGACTTATGTAAAACATGTGGGCAAAACTTTGGAGATATTTTGAATATACCAGTTAGCACAGACAATGTACTGACTGATTTTAAGTTTTCGAAAACCTAATATGGAAGAACTATTTGGCTACTTTGATTACGGTTTTTCTTTTGTTATCTCCATCTATTTGTTGATCCGCATGGAAAAAAGAATCGAATCACTTACTGATAGCATCAATCAATTAAACAATAAACTTTCGAACGAATAAGTAGGAAGTTTATTTTTTTTAAAACTTACTGAAATCAATATACGACATATTCTCAAATAAGTGCAAGGGACTTTTTTTCACCATTTTTGTCGGAGAAAGGGGAGTTACAATGGCTTTATTTCAAGAATATTTAAGACATTTACAGTTACAAAGAAAAGCTACAAATACAGTCGAGACATATAAATATCACCTAACAACTTTCTTTTCTTGGGTCTATAACGAGAGTTACGATATAAAAAATATGAAACCTATGGATCTATTGGACTTTAAAGAATGTTTACTAATGCAAAATAAATCCGAACGAACAGTTAACGCAATCATTTCCTGTCTAAAAGGATACTTTGACTATCTAGTCCTTTACGAGGTAGTGAAGACAAATCCAGTTACAAATCTACTTCGTATCCAGGTACCACATTACAAGCAGGATCGCCTTACGGATACACAATTAGTTCATTTTTACGCTTATATAGATTCGTTACGCCCAAATGTGAGAGCAGCATTTTATTTAATGCTTGGATCCGGGGCTCGTGTTAGTGAGGTAGCGAACCTGACACGAGAGCAATTCAAAATCGAAAAAAATCAGTTGTTTATTGATATAAAAAATGCCAAATGGGGTAGTGATCGATGCATCCCAGTAGTCGATAGTAAAGCAGTTGAAGTTCTGTGTGACTATTTATCTTCTTTAGATGTTTCAAATTTACCAGCTTTTCGGGTAAGCAAGAGAACGCTCCAAACGTATGCTACAAAGTTTTCAGAGAAGTACGGAATTCCATTTAGTTGCCATGTCTTGCGACATACTTTCGCTACATTGTTAATGGAAAGAGACGTACCTATTGAAAAAATCCAATTTTTATTGGGTCATAAATCGTTAAGTATGACGAGGCATTATACACAGTCTGCAATTATCGATGTAAGCAATTTGAATATGTCATTTTTGCACGGGACTAATGTATAGATATAATTTCATTTTAAATTTCCACTTTTGCGAGGTAGAAATTTCTACATTTGCAAAGTATATTTTTCTAAATTCCACTTTAGTTAATTTAAGAAATGGAGGTATTAATATGCTAATAATGTTTGATTATGGGCATGGGGGTAATGATCCAGGAGCAGTTAACGGTAAGAGAAAGGAGTCAAATGATGTATTAATGTTAGGAAAATCAGTAGCTACAGTTATACGAGCTGCTGGAATTACTGTAGATGAGACTCGTACTACCGATACAACTTTATCGCTTACTGAACGGAGCAATATGGAGCGAAAAAAGAAGTATGATTATTTTATCTCGTTCCATCGAAACGCATCTATAAATAAGAGTGCCTATGGCGTTGAGACATATATATTTAGAACAAGTAACAAAAA
>DATMFE010000013.1:0-4034 GCA_035556295.1 Ureibacillus sp. | reverse complement strand
CTGGTTGAACGGAAACTACTGTTACCATATTTTCATTTTTCACATGGTTTTGCTTGTTCGCTGCTTTAACCGGTTTTTGAATATGACTTAATACATGTTTCATCACAAAGCTATATGTAACTACCGTTAATAAAATAAATAACCAAACCATTTAAAGCACCGTCCTTTTAATTATTTATATCGTCGTTCATTAGTAAGTATATTGAGAATAATTTTCATGTTCATTTAAATCTTATCATGAACGATAATCATTTTCAATGAGTTTTTTGACTTTTTTATTTATTATTTTTGCTTAAATGCAGAAAAATATGCTGTATGTTCCTGCAAAGCTTGCTCCTCTATTGGAATTCGCACCCTCATCATCCAAAGATTTAATAATGAAAAAATAATGGCTGTGAAGTAAGCATTAAACAACAGCGATAATACAAGAATTTCGGTAGCCACAATAGCATAGTTCGGATGTTTCATAAATTTATAGGGTCCTTTAATAACGACATCAGCTGATGGTAAAACAATAATCTTCGTATTCCAATGTTTCCCTAAAGAGCTTATCACCCATACTCGCCCTATTTGAGCAAATGTAAACAACAACAACCAAATTGGCCATAAAGCAGATAATCCACGTTCTAATAGAAGCACTTCACTCAGCAACACGCTAAAGAAACCAATATGAAGTAAGACAATCCATGGATAATGGTCCGCCCCAAACTCAATCGCACCGCTGTTTTTTAACTGTTTTTCATTTCGTTTCGCAATAATTAGTTCGATGAACCGTTGTCCCACAACAAAACTAAGTAAAATCGGAAATAACATTAGTTCCACCTCATTAAGACTAATTCTGAAGAAAAACCAGGCCCAAGTGCGGCTGCTAAGCCATATTCTCCGCGGATCCCTCCACGTTCCATAAATCGTTCTAATACATATAAAACGGTCGCTGAAGACATATTTCCAAACTCCTTTAAAACCTCCATAGAAGTCGATGTCATCTCTTCATCAAATCCTAGTGCCTCTTGATAAGCCTCAATCACTTTCTTTCCACCTGGGTGCGCCACAAAATAGCGAATATCTTGCAATGTCACGTTATATTCTTCAAGAAAGGCTGTAACATTCGGTTTTAGCCATTGTTTCACAATTGTTGGAATATCTTTTGAAAACACAACATACAGTCCTTCATCTTTCACATTCCAGCCCATAACATCTAATGAATTAGGCATCAGTGTTGATTGACTCGCAAGCACATGAAACTGCTGGTCTCTACTGGAAAGCCCTGCTGCTGGCACGTCGTCTCCGCATACTAAAATACAACTTACCCCATCGGAAAAAAGCGATGTTCCAATGATATTACTTTTAGAAATATCCCGTTTCTGAAACGTTAAACTACAGAGCTCTACACTAAGTACAAGCACCTTTGCTTTAGGATAAGCTTGACAATAGTCAAAAGCGCGCGCAAGTCCGCTCGCCCCTCCCGCACACCCAAGTCCCCAAATCGGAATCCTCTTGGTATGTGGACGGAATGGGAGAATATTCATAATTCGAGCTTCAATCGTTGGTGTTGCAAGTCCTGTACTAGATATGTAAAAAAAAGCATCAATTTCGCTCTCTGCTACTTCCCTTTTTAAAAATTGTTCATTTGTTAAACACTTCTTAACCGCCTCTACACCGAATTGAACAGCTTGTTCGATATACATGTCGTTTCTTTCCGCAAAGGTCCGGTCTTCTTTAAACCAGTCTAAATGATTGGACAAATAACGCGTTTGCACTTGTCCATTTTTAAATGCTTGTAATAATCGTTCGATATTCTTAAATGATTCTCCAAAAAGCTCTCTTGAGAACTCCATAATTGCGTCCTGTGTTAACGCATAAGGCAACTCTGCATGAGCTGAAGACAATACATAAGCCATGTTCCCACTCCTTCAATTAGTGGTTAATATCCCCAGTCACTGAAGGATTATTCAAAGTATCATTCTCGCTGTAAATAAAGTTCATAAATTTTTAAAAACAGATAGTAATTTAAGACTATTTCTTTGGTATGATAAAAGGAATTCATGGAATCGGAGGAAATAAAAATGGCCATTAGTACTCATATTACAACTGTTTTAAATGGAACGATTTCAGCTGTAAAGTCAGTATTACCACTCACAATGGAAACGGACAAACCAAACCTAATTAACCAACCTTTCGAACAAGAAGCTCTCAGTGTATTAATCGGGATGACAGGAGATATACCAGGCAGATTAATTATCGAAGGCTCTGAATCATGCATGAGTAAAATTGGAGAAGCGATGTTTGGCATGCCTCTTGAAGGTGAAATGTTAGAATCGTTTACTTCAGAGCTTGGTAATATGATTGCAGGCAACTTAGCTACTACCTTGGCACAAAGTAACATCAGTATGGATATTACTCCTCCTACTGTACTTGTCGGCAAAGCAAAAATGTATGGATTTGAAAAAGCCCTTTGCCTGCCTATCCATCTTCAAAACACCGGAACTATTCATATCATCTTGATGATTAACATGTAAAAGCGATTTTTCATACTACCTAAAAAACCTGCTAAGTATGATAAAGTATCATACTTAGCAGGTTTTTTAATAGTTTGTTTTCGAATCTTTTTCAGATTGATATTGAACTTTAATAATAAGGCTGCAAAATTCTTGCTTACCACATACTTTACATACATTTTCTTCACTGCATAGCGTTTGACAATGTAAACAATATTTCTTCTCCATCTCGGCTCACTTACTTTCTCTCTATATATTATTTACAGTATATGCAAGAGAAGAGAAGATATTGCCAAAAAAACTACCTTCTTAACTCGAATTTGAGTTAAGAAGGTAGTTTTTTATATTAAGCCGCTTTTTTCACTTCTACAGGAGCCTGTTTCTCTTTTTTCGATGGAATCATATTGAACACAATATTCAGAACAATAGCTGTTAAACTACCAGCAACAATTCCACTATCCGTTAAAACCTTCATACTCTCTGGAACTTGAGAAAATAAACCTGGAACAACGGAAACACCTAGACCCATTCCAACAGAGCAAGCAATAACTAATAAATTTCCTTGTGAATTAAAATCTACTTTACTTAGCATTTTGATACCAGCTGCTACTACCATACCAAACATAGCAATCATTGCTCCACCTAGAACAGCAGAAGGAATGATAGTTGTAAACGCACCGATTTTTGGCATAAATCCAATTACAATCATAATACCAGCTGCTGTAAAAATAACATTCTTCGATTTAGCACCCGATAATTGAATTAAGCCAACGTTTTGCGAAAAAGCTGTATACGGAAAAGAATTAAATAATCCACCGATAATCGTCGCAATACCTTCTGAACGATATCCGCCAACTAAATCTTTTTCTTTAATGTCTTTACCCGTAATTTCTCCTAATGCGTAATATACTCCTGTTGATTCTACTAAACTAACAATAGCTACTAATGTCATAATAATAATAGCTGTCACATTAAAGGTAGGTGCACCAAAGTAAAACAGATCAGGCATGTGTAGCCACGATGCATCCTCTACTGCTTTAAAGCTTACTTTCCCCATAAAATAAGCAACAATTGTTCCACCAATCAATCCGATTAAGATCGAAATAGAACGAATGAAACCAGTAGAAAACTTGTACATAAGAAGAATAAAAAGTAATGTTCCAAAAGCTAAACCAATATTATCTAACGCTCCAAAATCAGGTGCTCCTTGTCCGCCCCCCATATTATTAATCGCAGCAGGAATTAACGTAAGCCCGATAATCGTTACAACGGAACCTGTTACAACTGGAGGAAAGAACATTGCCAATTTCCCAAAAAAATTACTAATTAAAAGGACGATCAATCCAGAAACTAAAATAGAACCATAGATAGCTGTAACCCCATGCTGACTTCCGATTGCAATCATAGGACCTACGGCTGTAAATGTACACCCTAATACAACAGGAAGACCAATTCCAAAAAATTTATTTTTCCAAACTTGAAGCAGGGTAGCAACTCCACACATTAAAAGGTCAATTGAAACTAAATACGTTAATT
>DATMFE010000012.1:0-3498 GCA_035556295.1 Ureibacillus sp. | reverse complement strand
TTTATCATCGCTTAAATGAGTATAAAGACCAAAACCTAACGTTAAAGGATGCAGAAGAGAAAGTAATAGAGCTGTATGAAATGTTCAAAGAAATTTGGTCCATTCATTTTGAGGTGGTCATGCCAAGATTGTCAATGGGCGTAGCTCTTGAAGAGGTTTATGGTGCCTTATTGAATACAAAAAATACAACAGAAGTTTATGATTTGTTATTAGGTACAATGAATAAGTCAATGGAAACGGATAGAGAACTATGGAAACTTTCTTTGATTGTAAAAGATTCAGAGATATTATCAAAACTATTTCATGATACAGATAGTGCACAATTACAAGAAGCACTACAGATCTCCGAAGAAGGTAGACATTTTTTATCGTCTGTTCAATTATTCCTTGAGGAATATGGTTATCGTACAGCAAACAGCCATGAATTTGCAGACGAAACTTGGGTAGAAAATCCTTATCATGCTTTAAAAGTTATTAAAAACTATCTTGAGAAGGACTTTGATTTTGAGGCAGAACATCAGGAAGTTATCTCAAAAAGAGAAAAGAAAGTGAAGGAAGCACTTTCGAAAATGCCTGAGGGAGAGCTCAAAGAAACATTTAAAGCTCTACACAATATGGCCTTAAGAATGTGGGGAATAGACGAGGATCATCATTTCTATATTGATGCCATGCTGCCCGCAAAGGCTCGTCCATTTATTTTAAATGTGGGGCATACATTAGTTACCCACTCTGTCATTGAAAATAACGAGGATGTTGTATTCCTGTATTTAGATGAATTAGTTGAACTTCTAAGAAATCCTAAGCCGTCTTATGACTTAATTAAGAAAAGAAGAGAAGAACACAAGAAAAATGAAGCCAATGCGCCTGCTCCATTTTTCGGTAACCCACCCGAAGGTCCAGTTGATCCAATCGTTGAGCGGGTATTTGGCACGAAAGCATCTAAGCTAAATGAAGAATTAAAAACTTTTACAGGATATTCAGGCTGCCAAGGTATTTATACAGGAACGGTAAAGATTGTTAGTAACCAGAGTGAATTTGGTAAGATTAAAAAGGGTGACATTCTGGTTTGTAAAACAACAACCCCGCCTTGGACTGTATTGTTTAATTTAGCGGGGGCACTTGTTACTGATGTAGGTGGAATTTTGTCCCATGCTGCTACTGTTGCAAGGGAGTACAATGTTCCTTGTGTTATTGGAACAAAGATCGCAACATCTATACTTAAAGATGGCGATGTGATAACGGTGGATGGTACAAAGGGAGAAGTTATCATCCATGAACAAAACTAATCATAATCTTATTTTAGGCGCTATATTAACAGGGACCTTTTTGGTTCCTGTTAATTCTACTATGATAGCCGTTGGATTACCTATCATATCATCAGATTTAAAGGTTTCTGTTGCTAATATTACATGGGTAGTTACCATTTACCTGATTATAATGGCAGTAGCTCAACCGATAGCAGGTAAATTAGGTGATATATATGGGAATAAAAAGGTCATGCTGATAGGATTTATATTATTTTTCGTTTTTTCCATTGCATGTACCTTTGCTTTTAATTTAATTTCACTTATTATTTTCCGGTCATTGCAGGCTTTAGGCGGTGCTTTGGCTACACCCAACGCAACTGCTGTTATAAGGCACGTTATGCCTAGAGATAAACTAAATAACATATTTGGTTTTTTCGGTCTTTCAATGGGATTAGGCGCAGCAATTGGCCCCCTTCTTGGTGCAGGATTGATTAGTTTGTTTAGTTGGAAAGCTATATTTTGGGTTAATGTTCCATTTTTATTGGTTTCTATTATACTAAGTTGGTTTACTGTTCCAAGGGTGAATGAAACCAAAAAACACTCATTAGACATGGTTGGTTCTTTTTGTCTAGGCATTATTTTAACTCTTTTTACACTAATGCTCTCTAAAAGCGAGTATATCAATATTTTAACTATTTTGGTGTTAGGGGTTACAATTGCTGTATTCATTTATCAAGAGAGAGCTGCGAAATCTCCACTAATCGAGTTTGGAATGTTTAAGAACTTACAATTCTCCAGTGCAAATATATCAATTTTAATTAATAACTTTGTTATGTATAGTACAGTACTTTTTATTCCCATTTTATTAGAGTCATATAACTTTAGCCTTAATTCCATTGGGGCTTTATTATTTTATTTTTCGCTTGCTATGTCACTTTCTTCATGGCTTGGTGGAAGATTGGCAAATAGATTAGGCAAAGGAAAAGTTATCGTCTTATCTTTCATTTTATTATCCTTTACTGCTTTGTTATACTTTGGGTTTACAAGTGATCCATCCTATATATATGTAATGATCGTTCTAATTTTCGGTGGCTTCTCAGCAGGTATTGGCGTTGCCTCAATGCAAGCTGCAAGTATGGAATCTGTTTCGAAGGAGAAATCTGGAGTTGCTTCCGGTATCTATTCAACATTTAGATACATAGGTGGTATGATGGCATCTGTGGTCGTAAGTATTGTAGTGGGTACAAGTACACTTTATGTAGCCTTATTCATTTTCTCACTTATTGGTCTTTTGGTTTCGATGGGATTAAATAAAAAAAGTGGAATGGAAGAAAAAAGCCTTTTAAATGGGTGAGAATTCATATAATTTTATAAAACTTCTATTAGAAATTTCCACTTTGTTGACTATCTTCTTTCAGTAACAAAGTAATTATTTATAAATCGTTTTAAAGCACAAAAGGCAAGGGTGGCAGCCCTTGCCTTTTGTGTAAATATAGATATTAGGATAGTTGATACCACGGACAACGGAAGCAAAGGAACCGTCCCCGCGCTTTCGAATTTCTCTTATTTCCACACATCATTCGCAATCGAAATCACATGTCTAACTTTATCCCATTGCTGTTCCTCTGTTAATAGATTTCCCTCTTCGGTAGAAGAGAATCCGCATTGCGGACTTAGGCATAGCTGGTCTAAGTCTACATACTTTGCAGCTTCTGCAATACGGGCTTTGATTCGTTCCGGGTCTTCTAGGTCACCGAACTTCGATGTAATTAGACCAAGAACGATTTGTAAATCTTTGCGATTGACGTGTTGAAGCGGCGCAAACCCGCCAGAGCGCTCATCATCAAATTCTAAGAATAGGCCATCAAGCTTCAGTTCGCCAAAGATATATTCTGATGCGTTGTCATAACCGCCGCTAGCCGTGTAAGTTGATTTAAAGTTTCCGCGGCAGATATGCATCGTGATGACCATATCTTCTGGTTTGTTAGCAATCGATTCATTGATGGCACGGGTGAAAATTTTAATTAATTCTTCTGGTGTATAGCCCTTATCGGCAATTTGTTGATGGCCTTTCTCAGAAAAGAACACTGCCCAGGAAGTGTCATCAAGTTGCAAATAACGGCAGCCTGCCTCGTAAAATGCCTGAATTGCTTTTTGGTAGGCTTTAATTAAATCATCAAAGAACTCATCTTTGTTTGGATAAACTGCTTCCTCAATAACTCCTCTAAAAAAGAGCATATTTGGACTTGGA
>DATMFE010000011.1:0-5328 GCA_035556295.1 Ureibacillus sp. | reverse complement strand
TTTCCATAATAAATTGTAATGTTCATGAGTATCGCTCCTTTAAAACTGGATAATGACATCCAATTTATACCGTCATCTATTTGTTTAATATTATACCCGATGAAAAAGGAAACTACAACTAAAATCACTAAAAAGCTGATAGGAAAGGGGTTTTTTGTGATTTTAACAAAGAATCCAATAGAATAAAAATACTAATAAGTGTATTTTATTACAGAAAATACGAGGTTTTAACTTTATTGAATGAATAAAAATCCATTTAATGCAAACATATGTACTAAATGAAAAATATACGTTCAGTAGCAAAAAAATCCTTAAGATATTAAACACAAACAGATTTCATCGTTTTGCAAAAGGTTCATTGAGAATACGATGAGAAAAAATGAACGAGTGCAAAATTTAATTTACTATAAGTAAACTCATTCATTTTCCAAAATCTCTAACTATAATCTAAACATAAACCGAACTGATCAATCCTAAAAATAAATTGGTGAAATTCATATGTATTTCTATAAAATCATATCTACAATTGTTCAATTAGAACAAATCTTGTTGATAATTAGTTTAGTGAGTTTAATCATATAAACGCAAACCCTATCTCATTTTTAAATTCTGTCTCACTATCATAAGTATACTTTTATAATGAGATGAGATTTGTGTTTTATCTATTGGTTCCTAGAATATATATTATGTAAACTAGAAAAAGAAATAAAATCGTTAGGGTCTCCTTTGCTCTTAGATCCTTGGAATACTTTGCTTTTCCTTTAAAGTGTGTAGGTTCCTTTTAAATCAGCGGTTTTTGCTTTCGAGATTTTAATTTTCGGGTTGTGAACAGAACTCTCAAAGATCGACTGAATGACGCGCTTAAGGTCAAATGAATTAAATTATGTACAAACTATGGATAGATTATATCTTAGAAATCGTTAAAATAGCCGCTCACTTAATCGTAATCGCCTGAATACTCCAGTACGTATCATTTTATATGTATAATTAAGTAATTCCTTATGTTTTATCCTAGAACTTTACAATTTTGTGTAATTGGTATAATAAGTTTAAGGTCGTTATGAATCAATGTGATATTAATGAGATCGTAATTAGTTGATTTGATGCAGGAGCAAAAAGAAAAAGGAAAAGAATAACTTCTTCCCCTCTATCAGCTTGTAATACAAACTTTTCAAGTTACTAGTTGCAAGTCTTCACTCACTAAGGTACGTTTCCCAATCGTAGTCATGAATTTTGTCAAATTGCCCAAACTCATTTCTTTCGTAAGCACATAGAGGTGATTCATTTATAAAAGCTAAAATTGAGTCATCAACATTTAAAACAACTCCTAGAGCTACAATTTGAAAATTATCTGCATTACTGTTGAACTCATCTTCTTCGTATCCGCTAAAGATAACCCATCCTGAATCATTCGGTTCATTTGGTTTATCCTTTAACAGAAAATTAAACTCGTTTCTTTCTAAAACATCATTGCTAACTGTTACGAGAGCATTAAAGTAATAGTCCATCTTTGCAGCGTCATCGTCTTCATATTCAGTATCACAAATATATTCAGTGCCAAAATGCAGGATTTGACCAAGTTTTAAGCTCTTTAAATGATAAGGTTCATTATCAAGCTTTCCAACAAAGTTCTCTTTGTTTCTATCCGTAATTTCCACCCACATTCTTTCTTCTTTGTAACCATCTGTATCTGAATCACTAAAGAAAACTAACTTCACCAGGTCTCCCGCTTTTAATTTATCCGTCACCGCTTTGCTTGGCTTGTAAAATGTATAAGGAGATTCTTTGTTTCTTTTGTAAACATTATCTAATTGCCAAGGTGTATTATCCTCAATTTTTTTATTGTTAGAATGTTTTTTGAACCAATTTTTCATACAATACATTACCTCTTTGATTTATATAATTTAAATTTCTTTAATTGGATACTGAATTAAAATGGATTCTAACCCTTGAATAAACGTATCTATGTAAGTTAAATCTGTTTCAAATTCAAACTTTAGTTCTGTTCCCCAGCCAGCGGGATACTGTATAAACCCATCTACACTAACATTTTTTCTTCCATTCATAGTCAATGTGAAACCAAAATAGGGTTCAGTGGGTTCAAAAAGTACTTTCTTCTGCTTTAAAGCTGAGAATTTCTTTAACTCGTTAATTAACTCGTTAAGATAGTACTTTATTGTACGACCTTCTAAAATAACCTCGTCAATTTCAGCTTTAAATGCAGGAATATTAAATGTAAGATAATTTTTATGCCAATCTGCATCATGCATGTTATCTGCTTCTGGGTACGCGTATGCATAAGTGTAAATCTTAAGACAAGAAAGTCCATCCTGTGCAGACAATTCCGCAAACGGATAGTTAGAAAAGTAATTTTGTTCCATGGAAACTCCTTCGTTTTATAAATAAAGTTTTTAGATAATCTAAATTTATGTTTTAATACTCTTTTGGGTTCATGATGGTGTAAACTTTTATGTTCTTTTCCTCAATCCCTATAAAATGATCTTTTTGCCTTGTATCTAGCCCTCTAAGGGTTCCGCTTAACTTACCTATTTTTTTAAAACTACTCTCTCCTGCTTTCCAACTGTATAATGTTCCTCCCTTATTGTATGGACTGTAAAAATAGCTATATTCTCCTCTAATACTTATTGCTTGTGATCCATGTAACGTTTAAGGAGTTTGATGTACAATGAAGGGATTTTTCTCGGGATTTACTTGAATTAACTCAAAATCTGTATATGGATATAGCCAAAGTGTCATATTTTTACCTCTGCAAATTGCATAGCAATCTGCAATGGACGGAGCATCTGGTAAATGAGAGTGATATTGAAAAGTTGGTGAACCTGTATTATCAAATAATACTAACCCTTCTGTTGATATCCCTTCACCAAAAACGCCTTCGTCAAAATAGCTGCACCTGCACCATATTCCATCTTTACTAACAGCTATGTCTTGTACAGCATCTCCCCAATAAAATGACCGAATGACTTCTCCATCAATAATTGTTAAATCAGTGTCATAAGGTTCCATACTAAAGATAGTCGCCGCTTCAATGTTTAAATTCGGTCACTCCTTATATTATAAAAAAGAAAAGTAATGTTATTATTTTTCTAACAGGTCTTCTAATTCGTTCAATAAATCATACGGCTCAACTTCTAACCCAATTAACTTGGCATTCCAGTTAACGCCAACTAACAAATCGTCGTTATGCATTCCGTATATCCAATTATTCATAAATTCCTCCAACGCTATAGACGTTGGTTTATAATGTGACCATTCTTCTACTGCACATTGCTTTACATATGCTTCATCCGACCAAAAAAGCATAACGGCTGTCTCTTCATATTCATTTGATTCACAGACGCACCAGCCATCTTCGCTTTTTAACCCCCAAACTACCTTACTTTCTGAAACTCTTTTAACAAAATTTGCGTAGCGTCTTTTGGAATTTACAGTTAGATCAAGTTCCATTGATAATCTCCTCGTTTTCATGTTATGTTTTTATGCAATAAAAATATCCCTGATAGTTTTAATTACTCTCTACTGCCAACTGCCCTCCTGCTTTAACTAAATAATCCTAACTAACTTTATTTAGGTGATTATGGTAATATAAGTCTATCATAGGTTATCATCAAAATAGATGATTTATCTAATTAATAGATAGAAAGGAATTAGAAGCATGTCAAACAATGAAGATAAATATGAATACACAGAATCAGGGGATGTTTTGTACACTCATAAAGGTTCAGATAAAGATTTTGATCCAAATGTTTACATAGATGAAGAAGCAAGAGAAATTATGGAAGCTCATATTGAACGTTATTTTGGACCTATTTATATGGTCTATCATGAAATTATGTCTCATCTTGTACATGTAGATGTCTATCATATTGCACCTAGTGAAGAACGTCCTTACCATACGCTTATTACTCAAGGAATGAGTGATAAGGCAATGAATACTCCGCCAGAAGTCGAAGGTGGTCACTATACTGAACTCCTTTGTTTTTTACCACCTGAATGGGACCTTTCAGAAGAGGGATTTAAGCAAGAAGAAATATATTGGCCAATTGAAAATTTAAAGTTTTTAGCTCGCTTTCCGCATGAATTAGATACATGGGTAGGGTTTGGCCACACGATTCAAAATGACAATCCAATTAAACCATTTAGTTCTAATACAAAGCTTTGTGCTTCTCTTTTACTCCCTCCACTAACTGAAGAAGAAGCGTGGACTGTGCATATCCGTGAAGGCAAAGATGTTGAGTTCTATAATGTACTGCCTCTTTACGAAAGTGAAATGAACTATAAAATGAAGCGTGGAACTGATAAGCTACTTGATAAATTTGATAAACACGGCATCAGCCAAATATATGACATTCATCGTAAAAATACGTGTAAAAAAATGTGGTTCTAAAAAAGCCTACTTAGTTAAGTAGGCTTTTACCATGTAACGTAGCTGCTTTTTTTATACAAGATATAAGCAATAACAATTCTAAATTTGGTTTATATCATCGCTCCATTTTCAGGAAATTCCTATATAATAAAATTATATCTTAAAAAAGAAGCAACCCCCTTTTAGGAATGCTTCTTTTAATAAACCCTGTTTCTTTCTATTAGTAACCATCTACCGTAACATCAGTAATGGACCCATCACTAGGACTTACTTGATACCAACCCTGTGTAGCTGTATGTTCCTCTCCTGTATCTTCATTATCCACAACATTTTCATAAACATGAATAATATAGTTTCCTGAGTCGTCAAGGTGATCATATGTTACAAAGAAAGGTGAATCTTCAGATATGCCTTGCTGATCACGAACTAGCTGGATAGCTTGCTCTTGGGAAACTGTTTGTTCGGCTGGTTCTTCTTCCTCAAGAGCTTCTGTATCTTCTTCTTGTTCTGATTCCGATTCTGTTTGCGCCTCATCTTCTAAAGAAGCTTCAGCATCAGCTTCTTCCTCATCCGCTTTTGCCTGAGCTTCCTCTTCCTCCTGCTGTTTCTTTTCTTCTTCTGCTAAACGTTCTTCCTCCGCTTTACGATCTGCTTCTGCCTGAGCTTCAGCATCAGCTTTGGCCTGCGCCTCTTCTTCTTTTTGTCGGTCTTCTTCTAGCTGCGCATAGTAATCATCTAATTCCTTTTCCATTTGCTGCTGTTCAAGGTCTGATAATTGCTTTTGTTGTTCTTGTATTTGGTTTTGAAGCAAAGCAATTTGTTCTTCTGAAGCATTATCAACAAAATTGATGTTTTCTACATAATCACCACTGGCGTCAAAATTAACTTCCATCATACAAAAAACATTTTGCTCTTGATTAATGCCATAGTAAATATACTGA
>DATMFE010000010.1:0-5375 GCA_035556295.1 Ureibacillus sp. | reverse complement strand
CATAATGAATAAATGATGGATAGAAATTAGTTTCAATCACTATAATCAATTCCTGCACGATTGATTATTGTATGTATGATCCTTTTAGAACTCTTTTAAATAGAACGGTAAATGGGAGAAGGTAATTACCTTCTCTTTTTTATGCTCTAAACTATTTTAATCCAAATAGCGAATGTCAAATTATTACCATTACTAAGTATAGGAAGTATAGGATTATTTTGGTATATCAATGCGGCTGGTAACAGTGGAAAATATTTCACCTAATGTTACGTGTAAATTACAAACAAATTTGTTTTATCTGAAAATTAGTTGATTTTACTCGAATTTTGTTGATTTTACTAAGTTTTTACTGTGTCACCTTTTTATAAACTAGTAATATAAATGAAAAATACGAATGCACTTTTCTATGGTAATCTATTAATAGTTAATTGATAGTTAGTTTAGTAACTATTTGATTGAAAGGAGAGAGAAGAAATGAAAAAGAGATGGCTACTACCGATATTTGCATCATTCATGATATTTTCTGGCCTTGGCATCAACGACGCTGAAGCTGCAAGTGCTTCAAACTTAACCAATACAGCATTATCTTATATTGGAGCACCGTACAAATATGGAGGTACTTCAATCACTTCTGGAATTGATTGTTCTGCATATACAAAATTAGTATTTTCAAAATTAGGTATTCAACTTGAGAGAACTTCAAGTGCACAATACCAACAAGGCACAAAAGTTGCTAAAAGTAATTTACAAACAGGTGATTTAGTATTCTTTAATACTTCAGGTAAAGGAATCTCTCACGTAGGTATATACATAGGTAATGGAAAGTTTGTTTCTGCTACTACTAGCCGTGGAGTAGCAACTGATAACATAAATGATCCTTATTACTGGGGAAAACGATATGTTGGTGCGAAACGCATTGCCAACTTTAATGAAGTACAAGTTGCACAAGTAACTGCTGCAACTGTTGATACTCAATACGCATCACGCGGTGAGGTAGCTGTTCGTCTTGCGAAAGCTCTTGGATTGGACACATCGGATACAAATTCACCATTCTATGACGTAGCAGATTCTTCCGAATACGCTGGTGCATCTACAGCACTAAATAAAATTGGCGCATTCTTAGGTGATGGATCTTTAAACTTTAAACCGGATGCACCGATTACACGTGGTGAAATGGCTAAAGTATTAGTTATTGCCTTCGAATTGCAACAACAAGGTAACTTCCAAGAATTCTATGATGTGGCAAGTTCACATTGGGCATATGAGCAAGTATCAATCTTATCATCTAACAAAGTAACATTAGGTATTGGAGATGGTATGTTTGGTGTAAATGAAAACGTCACTTTAGATCAAATTGATACATTTATTGAAAGAGCAAAGAAACTAAATAACTAGTTTTACATTGGAACAATAGAGCCCCGAATCAAACACTCTTATAAGTGATTTGATCTCGGGGTATTTTTGTGTATATAAGATTCTAAAGAAGGGATTCCTGAAGAGTTTTTCGCATTTCTTGAAGCTCCTCGTCATCTAAAAAATAGTACCATATTCCATTTTGTAGATGTCCATCGCCATGTGAAAATGTAAAGTGATCAATATTATTTAAGGTGGATTTATAGATTCCTTGAAATTCAATCATTTCATCAAAAGTTAGATTCGTTTGAACATGCTCTCTTATACTTTTTAATAGGCTAGGAGCTTGCCAGACTAAGTTAAAAGATACGGCTTTATTGAATATACTTTCTAGCACTTCTCTTTGCCTCATTTGCCGCCCAAAATCGCCACGAGGATCCTCTTTTCTCATCCTAACAAAATTAAGGGCTGCATCGCCTGATAGAGTTATTTTGCCTTCTGAGAAGTGATAAGAATCTTGGGTGAAGTCCATATCATTCTCAACTTCAATTCCACCAATAATGTCTACTAATTCAATAAACCCTTCCATATTCACTGATACAACATAATCAATCGGGACATTCATTAAATTTTCAACCGTTAATAGAGTCGTTTCTATTCCTCCAAAGGCGTATGAGTGATTTATTTTATCTTCAAAATTAAACCCGACGATTTCTGTATAGGTATCTCTAGGGATACTTAATATTTTCATAGTTTCTTTGGCCGGATTAAGTGTTAAGAGTAATATTGTGTCTGAGCGGCCAGTAGTTGATTCCATATTATCGATACCGAGTAATAATACTGTAATTGGTTTAGCAGCAGCTGTGTCTTCTTCATTTTGCTGAGGAGGAGGTTGTTGGTTTAAGCTCGTTTCATTAGGTTTTGAAATACTAACATCTTCAGTTTTGGAAGGTAGATTAATTGGTTCATGAATTGCATCAAAGGTTGCGCGGACTTCATGATATAGATAAAAAGTATAACCTAGTATGATCAATAAAATAGAGCTAAGTACAATGATCGTTATCTTCCAGCCCTTCCACTTTTTCAAAGATGAACACCTCCATAAAAAAATCCTCTATCTTGCAGAATATGCATGATAGAGGATTTTTAAGATAAGCTATTTACTTTTTATTTTTCGAAGATGACTCGTTCTTGTCATTAGGTGAATCGCCCAACCAATCACTAAAGCAACAATTGCAGGAACTAACCAACCTAAACTTTTCTCAGCAAGTGGTAAAGAGTTAATAATATTTGCATACCATTTCATTTCAATTCCTGCTGTAGTTAAGCCGTCGTATAGACCAACGAACGCTGTAGCTAATAATACTAAAGCATATACAAGCGGTCTGCGATCGAAAGCTTTATCGAACATAATTAATAACATTAATACTATTGAAATTGGATAGATGAACATTAAAACTGGAAGAGTGATTTCAATTAGTTTAGCTAATCCAAAGTTAGAAATAACAAATGCGAATAATGTAAATACAACTGCTAAAAATTTATAAGAAAGTTTCGGGAATAGTTTGTTGAAATAAGTTGCATTAGCAGATACTAAGCCGATTGCTGTAGTTAAACAAGCTAAAATGATAACGGCCGATAAAATGATATTCCCTGCGCTACCGTATAGAACTGTAGCTGCTTTAGCAATGATACTACCACCATCATCGAAATAACCAGTAACACTTGGGCTTGTTACCCCAATGTAACCTAAAGAAATATAAACAAATGCTAGTCCAAGTGCAGCAATGATACCTGCATTGATTGTCATTTTTACTTGTTTTGCACGATCTTTAATACCACCAGCTGCTAAGGATTGTACAATTAAGATACCGAATACTAATGAAGCTAAAACGTCCATTGTTAAATAACCTTCAGTAAATCCTTTAGCAAAAGCTTGTGTAACATAAGGTCCTTGTGCATCACCAGATGGTCCAATTGGTGTAATAAAGCTTTTCACAGCTAAAAGCACAATAACTAATAACAATAAAGGAGTTAATACTTTCCCAACGCGATCAACTAATTTGCTTGGATTTAAGGAAAGGAAAAGTACAATCGCAAAGAAAATTAATGTTGTAATAAATAATGGAACCCAACTAGATTGAGTTTCTGCTGACAAGAATGGGGCAACCCCAATTTGGTATGTTACTGCACCTGTTCTTGGAATCGCAAATAACGGTCCAATAGATAAATAAATAACAGATACAAAGATGACACTAAATACAGGGTGAATTCGGTTTGCAACGTGTTGCAAGTCACCACCGTTTAACGCAACTGCGACGATTCCTAATAAAGGTAACCCAACACCTGTAATTAAGAATCCTATAATGGCAGGTAAGAATTCAGAACCTGCTTGCTGACCCAATAGAGGTGGAAAGATAATATTACCTGCACCTAAGAATAAAGCGAATAGCATAAATCCTACGGCAAGGTTTTCTTTTAAAAATTTCATGGTGTACACTCCTTCTTTGATTGAATTATCTGAACTTTCTAAAAATACTGACCGTAAAAGTTGGATACAAGTTAGGATTCTATCATAGATATCACAAAATTGAAATAGTTTTCGGGATATAATAGCGATTTAAGTCGAAAACGTAGGTAATATGATGCTGAATGTTCAAAAAATTTCAAAATTATTATTCCATCAAATATAGGTAACTATACTAAAAGTGGTAAATAGCACTATAGAAGTAATAGATTTACTGAAAATATATGGCTAACTTTTATGATTTTTTTGGGTGGAAATTGTCAACAGAAGTACTTTAAAGTGGCAATAGGGAGTTGTTCGTGTCACTTTTTGTAATGATTTTGTTACAAAACTGTAACGTTATTTTGACACAATTTTACACATGCTACCATTATAAAAATTGATTAATGGTTTTTGGAGGTTTAAATGAAGCATCAAATGACATTTCGTATAATAGTATTGACTGCCATCGCCAGCATCTTTTTAATTTTTCTATATGATTTCGAGAACGAAGCGAGTGCAAATTCAAATTTATCTTCAGATCAATTCGATTTCACAACGGATGAGTTTAGAGTAACTGCTGAACAGTATTTAAATATTCCTTACCGTTGGGGAGGTACGACTACCAGTGGGTTTGATTGTTCAGGATACGTATATAAAGTTTTTAATGATTTAGGAATAGAATTACCACGGAATTCAAAATCACAATATCAATTGGGTGAAAGTGTTGGAAAAGATGAACTACTACCTGGAGACCTTGTATTCTTTAATACACTAGGAGATGGGGTCTCGCATGTTGGGATATACTATGGAGATGGTAAGTTCATTCATTCACAAAGTTATAAAGGTGTAAGCATTACAGACTTAAATGATCCAAAGTATTGGGGTGCACGTTATGTAGGTGCAAAAAGAATCGCACAAGTGGGGAATATCTTACAAACTATATCAGGTGCTACGTCGGAAGCAGCTTCGTAAAGGCATAAGGACTTAATTGTCTGTAACGCTGGTATATTAGGCCAGAATTTGTTTATTAGACAGTAAATTGGCATTTAATAAAAAAGTGTCTAGTAAATCGATTTTACTAGACAATTTTTTTGACCATTGTGATTTTTTGTCAAGTAAATTATGTTTACTAGACAGTTTTATTGAGTATCATGAAATTTTGTCTAGTAACTTTATTCTCTAAGAAATATTATTTCGTAATGAAATAAATACCCAATTAAATAACTGTTAGGCTTATAAAAAAAGAGTCGACCCTAAAAGTCGACTCTTTTTTTATTATGCATGTACCCCAACTAATTTTTGTACAGAGGCTTTTACACGTTCCATACCTTCTGTGATAATTTCTTGAGCTTTGCTTGGGTTCGCATTATGTCCCTCGATAATAACTTCGTCAAGAAGTGACATACCAGCAACTCCACCAAATACATTCTTAATGTAGTTTACAGCCATTTCCATTGATTGCATTTCAGGTGTTGAGTAATTGCCACCACGTGCATTTAGGACAACAAATTTT
>DATMFE010000009.1:0-2112 GCA_035556295.1 Ureibacillus sp. | reverse complement strand
AAAATATAATTCTACAAAGGGAATTCCGTTTTTAAATAGACAACCCACTTTGTCATTCCTGCCGATTCCTTGTTCTCGGAGCCATCCTGATAAATGAGAAGCACGTTTAAGTAGTTCTTGATAAGTTAATCGTTGATGCTCGTATACAAAAGCGACTCTCTCGGGTACATTATGTGCAGCACATTTTAATGCTTCTCCAATAAGTAGCTGTTGAGATAAAGAAACTTTTAATTGATCCATCTAATTCCCCTTTCGACACTTATAAATGAAGGAAATGATTATTCAGTTTCAAATCTTGTGAAAATAGCACAGTTATAAGTTCCTCCTTCATTTCTTGGAGGAGAAGAAACTATTCAATTTTTCTGAAAAGCGGACTTCATACGCCTTAAGCAAAAAATCATATGAATCAACACTATTCATTAATATAGTTGAATTTTCATATATAAGAATTTCATTGATTCTATCCAAGACATTTTAAACAAATAAAAAGGATTCTAAAACAATAGAACCCTCTTTATTTCTATTTGAATCCCTCTATTACGTAACATACAAGAAGTTTCATTAATTATTACTTATTAAAATCTTTCAACGGTTTCTTATTCTTTTAAAGGTGCCAGTTGCCTTCGCTAATAATTGACCATTAGAATCTTCAATTATTCCTTCAGCAGTCATAATGCTTTTTCCATGCTGAATAACATTAGCTCTTGCAATCATTGTTTCCCCATTTTTCACTGGAGCAAAATAATTGATCGTCACATTCACTGTTACAATAGGTTGTTTAATGACTGTACGAATAGTTGCTCCCATCACTGAATCGAGAATACTAAAATACACTCCTCCATGTAAGCCCTGATTCACATTTAAATGGGCCGGAGTAACTTTAAGAGAATAAACGACAGAGCCTTCCTCGAATTCTTCTAATTTAATGCCTAAAAAATTGTTAAATGGGCTGTTTTCATAAATTTGTCTCATATCTTCCATTGATTCCACTAGCATGGAACGTCACCTCTTCTTTAACTAAAGATTAAGTTTTTACTTATATTTTTCTAGTTTTTCTTTATACAGATTTAATACTTTCTCATATGAATAACCTTCAGATTTATGTTTTTTCAACCAAGATTGATTGAATTCTTGCGTTACTTCTTTCCATTTTTCTTGTTCTTCTTTTGTTAATTCTGCTATCTTTCCGCCATTTTTCACGAATTCTTCATTAAACTTATTCGTTTCTTCATTATAAATTTCTCCTGCTGCTTCCATAATTTCTTCTCCCGCTTGAATCATCGCGTTCTGTGTGTCCTCAGAAAGTCCTTGCCAAACCTTTTCATTAACTACTAAGCCATGTATAACAGATCCAACATGTGGAAAAACTCCATAATTAAGAATTTCTTCTGCACCAGAACTTTTTACAGCCATAGAGTAGTAATTAGCTGCTTGGATAACTCCTTTATCAAGAGCTTCATACGTTTCTCCATGAGAGATTGTAACAGGGACTGCTCCCATAGATTCATACATCTCACTTGTAATGCCTCCTGCTGTTTTCACCTTCAAGCCTTTTAAATCCTCTGGTACACGAATTTCCTCCCCTGTTGTCCAAATTTCGTTCGGAGGAGATACATGAGTCAAAACAGGTCTAACTCCATTATTTAAGTAATCTTTTTCTAGTAATATCGAACTTTCTTGCAACAAGTCACGATAAGCGAGAGTTCCTTGATTTGATGTCTGACTAAGATTCGGAAGACCTGCTATCATATGACTATAAGGCATGTTATCTGGGAAATAGTTAGCTGGATAGATACTAATATCAGCCACACCATCCTTCGTTAACTTCAGGAGATCTTGAGCTTTCCCTAATTGCTCACTAGGGAAATATTGAAATTCCACTTTTCCTTCAGTTAACTCTGTCACTCTTTCCATCCAAGGTTCTGTTACCGCTGTATAAATAGGAGATGTATCAGCAAAATAAGACGCTAATTTCAAAGTAACTTTTTTGTCTTCCTCTTTTTCTGAGCTGTTTGTAGTACTTGAACTACAGCCTGCTATTAGCAGAGAAAGAGTAGTCATAATCGTTGTGAAGATTAAAAGCTTCTTTTTCTTCATTAAATTACCCCCAAT
>DATMFE010000008.1:0-8472 GCA_035556295.1 Ureibacillus sp. | reverse complement strand
AGAAGACTTCCAACATAACGTAACAATTCATTCGCACTTGTTGTATTGTAACCATATTCGTCAACAAGTGTTGCAACGACGTCATTGATTTTCTTAAGTTGTGACTCATCCGGATTTTTAGACGACGTTGTAATTTTCACAATATCCTTTAAATCTGTAAATAACTTTTTCTGAATTGCTTCTCGTAATCTCTCATGGGAATTATAGTCAAAACGTTGTCCTTTTCTAGCATAGGCAGATAAGCGAATTAAAATCTCTTCACGGAATGCCTTTTTCGCATTTTCAGAGACACCGATTTGCTCTTCAATGGAGCGCATTAACTTTTCATCCGGATTCATTTCCTCGCCTGTTAATGGATCCCGAATTTTATTTTTATTGCAGAATGCTTCTACATTATCTAAATAGTTATTCATTAAATGTTTAGCAGATTCTTCATACGAATACACAAAGGCTTTTTGCACTTCATTTTTTGCAATTTCATCGTACTCACGTCGAGCAACCGCAATATAATTGATATATTTCTCTCGATCTTCTTGAGAGATTGAAGGATGTTGATCCAGCCCATCTTTTAATGCACGTAATACATCTAGTGCATTGATAGACGGTACTTCCTTCCGAATAATTGCAGAAGAGATTCGATTGATGATGTAACGAGGATCAATCCCATGCATACCTTCATTTGGGTATTCCTTCTTCAATTCCGCAACATCCACATCATTAAATCCTTCTACATTTTCCCCATCGTATAACCGCATCTTCTTCAGTAAATCAATTCCCTGCTTCTTTGGAGCTTCAAGTCGTGTTAAAACAGAGAAAATGGCTGCAGCTCGAAGTGCGTGTGGTGCAATATGAACATGCGCCATATCACTTTCACGAATCATTTTTTGGTAAATATGCTCTTCCTCACTTACCTTCAAGTTATAAGGTATCGGAATGACGATAATACGTGAGTGAAGTGCCTCATTCTTTTTATTGGAAATAAAACTACGATACTCTGTTTCGTTTGTATGCGCGACGATCAGTTCATCCGCGCTTATTAACGCAAAGCGTCCTGCTTTAAAGTTACCTTCTTGTGTTAATGATAATAGGTGCCATAAGAACTTCTCATCAAGCTTCAACATTTCTTGGAATTCCATCATACCTCGGTTTGCTTTATTAAGCTCACCATCAAAACGATATGCACGCGGGTCAGATTCAGATCCGTATTCCGCAATAGTAGAAAAGTCTATACTACCAGTTAAATCTGCTATATCTTGTGATTTAGGATCAGATGGCGTGAAAGTTCCAATACCAACTCGTCGATCTTCCGAGAAGAAAATCCGTTCAATTAGTACATCTTCAATACGACCACCGTATTCTTGTTCCAGGCGCATTGTATTTAAAGGTGATAGACTACCTTCAATGCGAATTCCGTATTCGTTATAGAAGTCATCTCTTAGGTGATGTGGAATAAGGTGTAACGGATCTTCATGCATTGGGCACCCTTTAATCGCATAAACAGCACCCTCATCTGTTCGAGAAAACTGTTCCAAACCTCGTTTTAACATCGTCACAATTGTTGATTTACCACCACTCACTGGTCCCATTAACAGCAAAATTCGTTTTCTTACATCCAGCCTTCTAGCAGCCGGGTGGAAGTACTCCTCCACTAATCGCTCAAGCGCCGATTCTAGTCCATATATTTCTCTATTAAAAAAGTTATACGTTTTTTGGCCATCAACTTCTTCTACTCCTGCTGTTCTTATCATATTGTACACACGAGAGTGAGCTGTTTGAGCAATCTCTGGTCTTTCTCTCATCAGTTCTAAATATTCAGCGAAAGTCCCTTCCCACTTCAACTTGTTCTCGTCATCACGGTATTTTCTTACCTTGTTTAAGATGTCGATAGTCTTCCCTCCATTCATCATGGCATGGTTTATTAAACATACTATGAAGTTCGAGGCATTATGATACCTAGTCAAACGCTTAATAAAGCATGTTATTTTCCTTATTTATAGATTTCAAGCGATTTAAAAATAAATCTTTTTTTATTTGACAGAGTTGGACTAGTAATATTAGGACGAATTAAAAACCAACTGTATAATTAAGAATAAATTCCTCGGTTCTATATACATTACTTGGAAGGGAGATAATACACATGTCAGGAAATTACTATGATAAAAATATTGCGAAAAACATATCTCAATTAAAAGATCTAGCACCTGAGCAATTAAAAGCATTTTACCGATTTGATGCATCCGTGTTAAAGGCTGGTGCACTCTCAAAAAAAGAGAAAGAACTGATTGCTGTTGCTATAGCACATGTAACGGAATGCCCTTACTGCATCGATACGCATACAAAAAAGGCAAAAGTAGCTGGAGCTACATTGGAAGAATTAGTAGAGGCTGTTTTTGTTGTAATGGCGATAGAGGCTGGTGGTGTTGTCACTCATAGTACACATGTTCACAACGCATTAACTGAGGACTCATCAGACGAATTGTATACTCGTTCGAATTTAAGAAAATTAAAAGATTTAAATAAATATGCACCTGATGGTTTTAAAGGATACTCAGAATTTAGTCAGACAGCCATGAAAGAAAGTAAATTGTCAGCAAAATTTAAAGAAATCATTGCTGTTGCTGTTGCTACTGCTACCCAATGCCCTTACTGCATTGATGTCCATTCCAAAAGTGCAATAAAAAAAGGGGCTTCAAATGAAGAGCTTGCAGAAGCCATTTTAGTTTCTTCTGCATTATGTGCAGGCGGTGCATACGCACATATGATTAATATGATTGAAAGTTTTAATGAGTAAAATTTTAAAGAAATAGATTAAGGGCATCTGATTAAACTCAGGTGCCCTTTCTTAATTTGCTTAATAAATTGAGTATTACCTGATCGCACATGAATACTCCCACAATTCACAATTCGCCATGCAAAATATTTATCCATTAAAAATTTTTTCTATGAAAATATTGTATTTTTACTATTTGTAGATTGATGATGATTTATTGGGAGAAAGTAAAAATTTAAGTAGATTTTCTCGAATTTTAGTCATGAAATGGAATCCAATTCATATACATGAGATAGTGCAAAATGAAAGGAGGATTTTATGTTTTCACAATTTAAGTATTGGAAGCCCTACGTCAGTCCTTTTGACCCATGCAAACCAATACGAATTAAAAGTTACTCAACACCTCCGCAACTATATATGAACTTTCAACCACCCGGACTACCACAATTTCAATCACCTAAACAAGCGTTAATGCACGGTACACTCTGGCCACAATTATATAGTCCTTACCCAGATCCAAATAAAGGGGTGGAAAAAACATGAAAAAGCAAATGCCGCCAGAATATTATAAACTTCTCGAAGAAATTCAAGCCATTGATTTTGTCATTGTCGAATTAAACCTCTATTTGAACACACACCCACATGATGCTGACGCTATTCAGCAATTTAATGAAGCCGCACAGCATTCTATGCATCTTAAAATAGAGTTTGAAAAACAGTTTGGTCCCTTAATGAACTTTGGTAGAAGTTTCTCAAATTATCCTTGGGATGTAGATGATTCTCCTTGGCCTTGGCAAGTTTAAATGAAGTGAATTGCGTTCGTTCAGCACAACATCGGAAAGTATAGTAAATTGCTTTTTGAGTTTGAAGAAAGCTCTGAAGTAATCAAGGTGCTGACGTTCCTACTAGAAAAGGAAAAGTGAGGGGAGTGAATAGTTAGATGTTTTACTATGAAAAGAAACTCCAATACCCTGTAAGAGTAAGTCAATGTAACCCGATGCTTGCGAAGTTCTTAATTGAGCAATATGGTGGTGCTGATGGTGAACTTGCAGCTGCACTCCGTTACATGAACCAACGCTACACGATTCCTGATAAAGTAATTGGTCTATTAAACGATATTGCTATGGAGGAATTTTCCCACCTTGAGATGATTGCTACGATGGTTTATAAACTAACAAAAGACGCTACTCCAGACCAACTGAAAGCTGCCGGTCTAGGTGATCACTATGTAAATCACGATAGAGCGTTATACTATCATGATGCATCAGGTGTTCCATGGACTGCCACATACATTCAAGCTAAAGGTGACCCAATTGCAGATCTTTACGAGGACATTGCGGCAGAAGAAAAAGCCCGCGCAACATATCAATGGCTAATTGACATTTCAGACGATCCAGATGTCAACGATGCATTAAAGTTCTTACGTGAGCGAGAAGTTGTGCATTCTTTAAGATTTAGAGAAGCTGTTGAGATTTTAAAAGATGACCAAGGTAAGAAGAAAATATTTTAATATGAGTGAAATCTCCTTCGCCGAAGTGAAGGGGATTTTTTTTATTCTTGAAAATAGTTTCTACTCATGAGATTATGAGATTTATGAAATTCAGTACTTGAAAGAAGTGTATAAAAAAATGAACTCAAAAGCATTACTAATAGCACTCTTAACGGTTCTTATATGGGGATCATCATTTGCAGCTATTAGTTTTAGTTTACAAGGTGGATATTCTGCAGGACATTTATTATTAGTTCGCTTTATTATTGCATCCGTAATTTTCCTCATTATTGCTTTAATACCTCGTGTTAAATTTAGGTTACCTGCAAAAGAAGATCTACTTAAAATATTCTTTTTAGGAGTTTTAGGAATCAGTGGCTATCATATATGTGCGACAACTGGCCAATTAACAGTTAGTGCAGGGACAGCTGGATTATTAATAGGATCAGGTCCTATTTTTACTACTCTGTTTGCTATGTGGATTTTAAAGGAACGTCTTGGCAAAGTGGGTTGGATGGGATTAGGTTTTGGCCTTTTAGGAATTATCATTATCTCTATTGGTTCTGGGGATTCCTTTGGGGTTTCGCCAGGTGTTATTTTAATAATAATGGCCGCCGTAGCAACATCTTTGTTTTTTGTTTACCAGAAGCCATTATTTAAAAAATATACTGCCATTGAACTAACTGCTTATTTTACTTGGGCAGGTACGATTCCATTTTTAATTTTTTCACCAGGATTATTAGATACTATTCAATCCGCTTCATTAGAGGCGAATATCACTGCTCTTTATATTGGTATCTTCCCTACAGCTATCGCTTATTTAACATGGGCTATTGCTCTATCTCTTACAGCAGCAAGCTCAATATCAAGTGTGCTTTACTTAGAGCCTGTTATTGCAATTATCGTAGCTTGGATTTGGCTAAGCGAATTACCTTCTATGATTTCAATTACAGGTGGAATTATTGCGATTACAGGAGTGATTGTCGTGAACTACTTTGGAAAACGACATTCATTATTAGAGGAAAAGAAAATGGAAACGACCGTTAACTAATAACGGTCGTCATTTTTTATCTTCAAATTACCTCACTATAAGCTACATGTTGATGAATCTCTCTAGTAAGTTTGGATCTTACTTGGCAGTTTTCAACGACTCTCTATCGGAATGTCTAGTAATTCAGGTTTACTCGACAACTTTCTGTAATTCTCTATCACAGTGTCTAGTAAATTAGGTTTACTCGACACTTTTCCGAAATTCCCCATCAAAGTGTCGAGTAAATAGATTATGACACAAACAACATTTCCATAGGTCTACTTGCAAGCGAAAACACTGCCATAGCCACAGCCTCAATCACTATTCAATTCTCATTTATCACGATGTACAATGTAATTCATAATATGCTTTAGGAACTTTGTGTTACGAGGAATTTTTTCTATTGATTCGATTGCTTGGCAATAGTGATCCCACATCGCTTTTTTAGCACCTTCAATCCCTAATATTGATACGAACGTTGAATTATTATTTACAACATCGATCCCTATTTTCTTTCCTAGTAAGCTAGAATCCCCTTCCACGTCCAATAAATCGTCTTTTATTTGGAAGGCAATTCCTGCATGGCTTGAGAATTTCTTGATTGCATCCATTTCCTCATCAGTTACCCCAGCTAAAATGGCTGGCATCACAAGAGAAGCTTCAAACCCTAATCCTGTTTTGTAGAAACTAATCGTATTCAATTCTTCTAAAGTAAGCGATCTCCCTTTAGATGTTAAATCCATTGCCTGACCTTGACACATTTCAGCTGTCATTCTTGCAGCATATTGTATTAACTTTACAACAGAGTTTGGATCAAAACTTTCCAAGGATGCTTGCTCTTCGAATGCCTTTTGGGTTAAGAAAAGCCCCGCTAATTCAGCAGTTGCCACGTTATAAATTTGGTGGACGGTTGGATGACCTCTTCTTGTTGATGCATTATCTTGTGAGGGTAAGTCATCAAAAATTAAAGAAGCTGTATGCAGATACTCTAACGATTTAAGAAGTGGGATTAAATCAGTTTCTTTTAATCCATATACTTTTACTCCCATAAACCATGACATGATAGGACGTAATCGTTTTCCACCACTATCTAAACTATAATTTGCAGCTTCTAACACAAATTCTTTTACAATTGGACTACTATTCGTATCAATCTTTAAGTTGCCATTGACTAATTCCTGTATTTCTTTCACAGTTTCAGAGAATTTTTCTTGTTCATCTTTTTCATTTTTAAATGAAGTAAGCATTTGATCGCGTAATAGTTTATCATAAAAATCTACATCATCTGCTTTTTTTACCATTCGTTCTATTAGTTTTTGAAACTTTGCGTTTCTTAATGAGAATAGGTTCATAACTCTATCGAAGATTTCTTCTCCATTCTTCTCTTTAAACCGTTTTAACCCATTAATTGCCCTGTCCAATATCACTTCTCGTGTTTTTTCATCAGATTGATAAACATTATGAATTAAATTAGCAATAACTGTCCAATACATTTCAAAAGGATTAACTAGGTCGTTTCGAATTTGATGATAGTTTAAATAATACGTATAAGGAGTAACGGCCCCATCTTTTTCATCCTGAAACATGTCCGCAAAGTCATCTGCTAATTGATTATAAATTCCATATAAGAATGTATGCTCATCAAATCCTTCATCTTCATCCACATCTACAATTGTGCGGGCAATTAGCCTTGAAGAGGATGATTTTAGGATAACAGGTATAAACAATTCTTCATTTGAATATTGAGGGAAAGTTAACTCTTTATTTCGGTCAACTTCTTGTGATTGAAAAAAAACATAGGATTGTTCAAAGAATTTAGATTGGTCTTGTTGGTAGTTTTTTAAATAGTTGAAGGCTTCTTTTAACTCAGTCTGAATATATTGCATGAGTGCCCCATTCTTCCCTGGCCACTCACCAAAGTCAGGTACATTCCCCGTCATTAATGTTGTGCGAATTAAATCAGAATACCTTTTCTTCTCATCTAAATCTAATACATGCGAATCAAGTAAATCATCTATGAAAGGGTAGGTTAATCCATAGGAATATCCTAAACGAATCGCATCTTCATATTTTTGTGCACGTTCTTCCTCAGAATAAGAATTATCCATTTCTTTCACATGCATCATAACCCCAGCGATAATTTTGATCAGCTTTCTTCTAGCGTTTAGTGCATCCATTTCTTCGGGAAGATTTTTAGCGACCATTTGAAGTTTTTCAAACAGCCAAATCATAGTTGTTTCTATTTTCTCTTCTTGTGCTTTTCGATACATCTCTTTAATACTAAACGCTCCATTAAATTCATTTTTCTGTTCATTTTGGTCTTTCATTTGTTCGATTAGATTATCGACAATGTCATTGATTCTTTGTTGTGTTTCTTTTGAATTTAATGTTTTGCCTAGATCTCTTAAAAATATATACGATACGCTACGTTCTAAATAACTTCTCAATTTCCCTTTATATTCAAGCCAATTAATATATTGATGATAGTTTAAGTTTTGACTTGGCTTATTTTTAGCTTTAAACAATGAAAGAAAACTTGAGTGAACATGATTCCTTTTCCATACCCCAATGTCCTCTGTTAATGTTTGGATATAGGATTGCTCACGAATTTGATCTTGTAATAAGGAAAAGTAATGCAATGCCTTCTTTTCTGCTTCCATATAACATCTATTTACATCAATTACATTTAAATCATTCATTAAAACTCACCTTTACACATTTACTGTTTACATCCAAACAAAAGACACTGTCCTTTAAACTATATTAATTATCCATACATTTTAAAACGGTAAACAAAAACTTACAGTGAAGAAGGTATGATTGATTTCACGTAAACAATCGAAAGCAAAATAGCTTAATCAGCAAAACCGATTAAGCTAACTGTCGTAATTATTGCTTTTCCACATTAATATTTCCATTGCTAGTTTCTAATCGAATAATATTCTCGCCATTTCCTACAACTGTATCGAAATTTTCAGATCCAAAAATAGTTACATGGCCATTATGAGTTTTGAGCTGATATTTGACATTTTCAGGTTCATTTTGAGTTAAAATTGTAATATTTCCGTTACTTGTCTCAAGATCAATTGGTTGGTCAATTTTATCTTTCGCAATGATGATATTTCCGTTACTCGTTTCACCAATAATTTTTCCAGTACTATTTTCTATCTTCACTTCGCCATT
>DATMFE010000007.1:0-2687 GCA_035556295.1 Ureibacillus sp. | reverse complement strand
TCAGGCATTGCTTACGTATTTCGGACCTGAAGAGCTTCAAAGTTATGTAAAAGCTTATCCCGGTGTTGGTACGAATATTCCGATTTATATCCTCGGTTCTTCAACGGATTCTGCTTATTTAGCAGCTCAATTAGGCTTGCCGTATGTATTTGCTTCTCACTTTGCACCTAGGTATATGGAGGAGGCGATTTCTATTTATCGCAACCGATTCCAGCCATCTGCATACTTAGACTCTCCATATATGATTGTCTGCTTAAATGTGATTGCCGCTGAAAGCGACGAAGAAGCTACATTCGAATCAACCACCATGCAGCAGTTTTTCCTAAATGTTGTGCGCGGCTCTCAAACACCGTTACAACCTCCTGTTGAAAACATGGATCACATTTGGAGTCAGCCTGAGGAGGCAATGGCTACATCAATGTCCAGTGTGACTCTGTTAGGAAATAAAGACTCAATTCGAAAGCAGTTGACGAGTTTCCAAGAGAAGTATAACGTCGATGAAATTATGGCTGTATCGTATATTTATGATCCCAACAAACAAAAACGTTCTTATGAGATTTTAAAAGAAGTGGTGGATGGGAAGTAGAGGTTAGAAGTGATGAACCCCTGACTTTTTACAGAACTGTACGTACAAAAGGCTTCGCAAATAGCGAAGCCTTTTGTATTCATTACTATCCCTTTTATTAACTAAAAACAGTCATCCTGCAACTTCCGAATAATTACTGTTAGATACTTTAGTTTGTTTTTTATCATAGGATGCTATTAATTTTCCACATAAAGAAGCTAAAACTTGTTGAAATAACATTCCTAAAACAACAGGTAAAACTACTTTAGGAGGAAAATACGTACTGGCTATTACGGTTCCTGCACTAATATTTCTCATTCCACCTGTAAAAGCTACAGATACGGCTACATCTCTATTCCACTTAAATGCCCTAGCAGTAATCCAGCTCAAGAAATATCCTGTAATAGCAATGATAACAACGGTACCTGCAATAAAGATAATTCTTCCATTCATTTCTCTAAAATAATGAGATATAATACCGCCATTAATCATAACAATCGTAGCAATCCCCAATTTTGTAAAAACGGCTAATTTCGTTCCTAATATAGGCTGTATTCTCCCTTTAGTCATATGGTTCAGACACATGGCTAATACAGAAGGAATAACAATCATAAGAATTAAATCCGTCATTAATTTATACGTATCTATTTCTACCTGCTGCACTGTAATAACCGATAAACTAAGTGGTACAATAATCGGTGACAGAAGTGTGTCTAATAATATAATAGAAAGAGCAACCGGGGCACTCCCTTTATACATAACCACCCATATGAAACTAGTAATTCCAGTTGGAATAACAACAGACAGAATTAATCCAGTCATTGTGTCAAAATCGCCAGCAAATAAAAGATGACCGATTCCCCAAGCGATACCTGGCATAATCACATGTAAGATCATCATTACTAATATGATTGGAAATGGATTATGTAGAGCCATTGTTAACTGTTTAAAATTAGATCCGAGACTCCCAGAGAAAGTCATTACGGCGAATATCCAAGGTATAAGAAATTTAACTTCTTGCATAGAATCCCCAATAAAAATACCAATTAATAAACTTGAAGGTATCATAATGGGTAAAAATCTTCCTAGAATACTATTTAATTTGTCAAACATTCTTTTTCATCTCAATCATCCATCCCTTTAGTAGACTAGCTTGTTATAGCACTTTACTTCTAGATTACCAATAAACTCCGACTCTTTCGCCCACGTGCTGTATTAATAATCAGTCACCTCCATCTCACTCCAAAGTTTTAGACGCTTTGCGGCCTCTTGAGCAATCTTAACCATTCCCTCACTTTACATTTATCCATTTAAACTATTATAAGACTATATACCATTTTTACAAAATGTGGAACATTTTCGTTTAAAAAAACTGTTCCCTTACACTTTCTTTTCATAGTGGAGATTAGCACTGCTACTAACACTTAGTCATTTGTCAACAAAGCAACTAACTGCAGTTGTACACACTCCGTCCATACTTTTTCACTAATTTTAATATAGATTTTGTAAAAGCAGCCGTTAATATAGAACACGCTAATCGTGAAATTAATCGAAAATACCTAAAAGCATTAAAAACGAAAAAAGCTGAAATCCTTAACATTCAAGAATCCCTTCTCTGCCAGCTTTCTAAACTATTTTTCTATTAAAAAGAAGCACAATGCCAACTCCAAATTCGGAATCATGACATTCAATATTTACTGTCGTCCCTTTCACAGACTTTATAATTAAAGTGGAGAGCCAAGTAGTCTCTCCACTGATTAATGAGGATTCTATTCATTAAATGAAACGGGCGAGCCAGTTGAAGTATGTTGATTCACCCAGTCAAGCGATACTTTGGAAACATCTTGCCAGTCAGGTATTTCTGATTTATGCTGTTCTACCCAACTCATACAATATTGCGGGTCGATATTATTTTCCTGACATTGTTCTAAGAAAGACTGAATGTTTGAATCTGTACAATTTTCCCATGTGCCGCAAGTATTTGTAAAAAGAGTCTCCATTTTCGTTTGTATATCAAGTTCCTTATCATTAACCATGATTGACTCCTCCTTTTATTAAAAATAAGATAAGCATGTTGGCATTAACAACATTAAGTATGTGCAAAGGATTATTTATGCCGTTG
>DATMFE010000006.1:0-3802 GCA_035556295.1 Ureibacillus sp. | reverse complement strand
TGGTTAGAGCGCACGCCTGATAAGCGTGAGGTCGGTGGTTCGAGTCCACTTAGGCCCACCATATTCCACAGTAGCTCAGTGGTAGAGCTATCGGCTGTTAACCGATCGGTCGTAGGTTCGAGTCCTACCTGTGGAGCCATATTGGCCCGTTGGTCAAGCGGTTAAGACACCGCCCTTTCACGGCGGTAACACGGGTTCGAATCCCGTACGGGTCATCTTAAAAGCAGTTTGCATATGCAAACTGCTTTTTTATTTGTAGGAGATAAATTATTGATTTTAATTAATATAGAATTTATATCGTTTCATAGCAAAAATGTTAATTAGAAAATTTTTTGATATTAGAGTAACAAATACGAAGTATATTCTTATACTCAGATTCTTCTATACCCAATGTTTACATACTTATTTCCAATTTAAACAACTTTTTCTGGAACACTCTACAAAAAAGAACCCTTGTGGCAGTAAGGGTTTCAAGTGATTCATAAAGGTGATCTCTCCACATCTGTGTAAACAAAGAGTCTATAAAAAGTGCATCTTATATATATATGTTTGTCTTCATAGATATACTAAAAATGCTCAACGATTCTGATACTTATCTAAAATTGAATTGATTGCCTTCTTTTTATTTCTAGGTAGTGGTTTCTTATGAGAAGCCTTAGGCAATTTCAACTTAGATTCATAACCTGTTTCTATGGTAGATAACTCCTCTTTTACCTTCTGCTGTGCTTCAATTTTTTCTTCAATAGTTTTTAATCGGGTAGAATAATAAGGCATTCCTGATAAAATTGTTGTTACCTTTGCATGATCACTTTCATAGGTTCCTTCAAATAGATGGGTTGGCTCTCCCCCCTTAAAGGAACTAAATAGTTGGGCTGAATCTATCGTAAATAAGTCTAGTGGACCTTCATATATAATTCCTGCTTTTGGTATAGTTTGCATTTCAAGTGGTGCAAAGATTGAGTTTTCCCATGATTTCTTAATTACTTCTGTAATACCCTCATTTCTAATATCTGCTTGCCCTTCATCTAATTTTGTTATTTCTGCAGATGAAATGGCAGAAATTCCTTTTGTTGAAAAAATTGTACGTAAGTCTTTCTTATCTAAAACACCATGCTTAGAGTGTCTATCCGTATATTTAGGAAGAGTACTAATTAAGTTCACAAATGTTTCGTTTGTTTCTTTAAAGATTCTAGCTTTTCCTGCATTCGGATTTTTCTTTTTCACCTGCTCGTTATCAATAGGTAATACACAAAGGTCCTGAGGTGAAAGCTCTTCAGTAACATACAGTGCATTGACTTGATGAACCAATGCTTCTGTAGTATCGGGTAAGATAGGAACTGCTACAATTGCTTTGTCATCCATTTCCTGAGCAAGAAGATCCACAAGCATCGGTCCAATACCACCACCAGAGCCACCACCTGCAGAAAAACAAACCATAATAATTTCAGTACTAGGTGTTGAAAAGTTCTCTTTAATAAACTTCAGTGCCAGTTCCCAGTTTTTATCGACCATAAGATTAATAGCTTCATCTCGATTTTTTCCTACTCCTTCGCTACCTATAAGCCTTAGACGCTCTTCTACAAAATCTAATGACTCCAAATCACGTTCTGAAAAGTTCAATGCAACAGCATTAATACCATTTTCAAATGCTAAATCAGCTATATTCCCACCTGCAGCACCAATTCCTACAATACCTATCATATTTCCTTAACCCCCTCATTTTCTTCTCCTTGAAGTATGGCCTGTTGTACAGCTTGTTGACCGTATTCTGTTAGATACAATTTATGTTCTTTTCCTCCAGTAACAGTTCCTATGAAATGGATAGCTTCAAGCTTGTTGAGTGTCTTACGAAAGTTAGCTGTTGAATATTCAAACTCATCTGCAATACTACTTTTCTTTATCGCTTTAAACACAGCGTTTGCTTCATTCTGAAATAACCATCCCAGAATGCTAACATCTTCAATAGTCAGTTTCCTCATTACCTCCTCAAAGTAGTCACTCATATAGATACTCCTTTCTCTAAAATGTACGTCATAGATATTTAAGTAGTTTATTAGCTTTTTTTGTCATTCAGATACTTTCGATGGTTTTTTCTATGCAATAAAAGTTCATGTGAATCTATATAAACTCACTGATTTTCATTGCGCATCAAGTATCACTGAGTAACAATATCGCTACATCACTATCCATATGTATATTAGAAAATCCTTATGACACATTTCCCAGTTTTGCATCGGAATTGTATACTTTGAATTATTTATGACAGAACTAAAAGAATAAATAACTGTTAAAAGTCATATTAAAAAAGAGCATACACTTGTTGGAAACCAACGGGTGTATGCTCTTTTTTTACTTATAACACTCATTATAGTAGCTAACTTTACATAGCAATAAAATACAAGTTTCTAGAGTACTGAAACTTGTATTGAACGGCCAATAACTTCCATTATAATCTAGAAATCATGAGGGAATATTTAAAATACAGCTGAAATCAAATAGAAAGTAAATTAATCTATCAAAAGGATTAATTTACTTTCTAAAGTCCTAATAATGAGAAGATAATTTATTAAACTTTTTTATTTCATCGTATAGATAAAGACAAGCCCGTTTTTATTGGCTTGTCTTGTTAAAGTTGAACGTTTCTTATTTCATTTTATAATTTTTGTACAGCATATAGTAACAATTCTTCAATGCTTCGTTTACCTAATTCTTTCGCTTTTTGCTGCAATTCTTCTTTTAAATCGCTTGTTACTTTGACTCGTACCACTTCCAAATCGCTATCAATATAAATGCCACGGCTACGCTTGTTAATTTTACCTGAGACAAGAACAGACTCTAATAACTCCATAAGTTCGTGTGAGGATTCGGTCAGTAATATAGGTTTGATTTCAATTAAAAATTGCTCTTTCTCTTCTTGTGGCGTAATCCTCATATTGGTCGGGCTTAGGTATCGATAAAATAAATCCATGAGCTTATAAAGATGTGATTTTGCATAAGCTGTTTGCTTAAAGGTAAACGTAGCATAGCCTTCTTTGGTAATCATTTTTTTCGACTCAATGGTATAGGCTGCTTCAAAGCCTCGGTCAATTAATTCCTCTAATGTTAACTCCTCATGTTGTTCTGTAACAGCCATAATCGGATCTTCTACGGAGATGATACGGGCAAGTTGCTCCTTTTCCTCGTCTTTCTTTACAAAAAGCTGAAATAAAGCAATATTTTGTTCGGCATGATAAAAATGACGCTTACTCGGTTTACGACCGATTTCATGCGTGCGCTTAAATACTTCTAACTCTTCTTCATGGATAAAATAACAATTGATTCCTCGGTATTCTTCTTGGAACGCTGGTAATAATTCTTGCTTAATATACTTATTGACCGTTGTAACGGATACATCCAGTTGCTGCGCTACTTCTTTTGTCGTAAGTCCTGGCTTTTTTAATTCTTCTTTTAACCGAACCACATCTACTAGATCAAATTCATAACGACCTTCGATATGCCAGTCATCTTTATTAATCGGATGTAGTTTTCCTTGCTGGATATATGTATAAATTGTTTTCTTAGATGAAATAGCTAACATCTCCATCACGTCTTCAATGGTAATGATTTTACTGGGGTTATCAATCATAATGCACACTCCTTATATTTTTCTATTAACTAATAATGTATTATATCATATTTAAATAAGATTAAAGTTTGAAAGTTATTGTATTACAAGTGTAAATGATAAAACTAACTTATAAAAAATAATGTTTTAATAATAACTCTAAATGGCGACAAATGGATCATTTTTCTACAAATGATA
>DATMFE010000005.1:0-20386 GCA_035556295.1 Ureibacillus sp. | reverse complement strand
CGCCTCTTTTTTCTAATATCTATCTCCCTGCAGCAGCATTTATGGCTAGATTCTAATACATCCTTCATTTTTTCTAATAACTATGGCTTTTCTTCTAATAACTCGCCTCTTTTTTCTAATATCTATCTCCCTTCAGCAGTGTTTAAAGCAAGATTCTAATAAGTCCTTCATTTTTTCTAATAACTCTAGCCTTTTTTCTAATAACTCGCCTCTTTTTTCTAATATCTATCTCCCTGCAGCAGCATTTATGGCTAGATTCTAATACATCCTTCATTTTTTCTAATAACTCTAGCCTTTTTTCTAATAACTATCTCCCTGCAGCTGCGTTTATGGCTAGATTCTAATACGTCCTTCATTTTTTCTAATAACTCTAGCCTTTTTTCTAATAACTCGCCTCTTTTTCTAATATCTATTTCTTTAAAGCAGCTTTTATGGCTAGATTCTAATATGTCCTTCATTTTTTCTAATAACTATGGCTTTTTTTCTAATAACTCGCCTCTTTTTTCTAATATCTATCTCCCTGCAGCTGCGTTTATAGCAAGATTCTAATAAGGCCTTCATTTTTTCTAATAACTCTAGCTTTTTTTCTAATAACTCGCCTCTTTTTTCTAATATCTTTCTCCCTGCAGCTGCGTTTAAAGCAAGATTCTAATAAGTACTTCATTTTTTCTAATAACTCTAGCCTTTTTTCTAATAACTAACCTCTTTTTTCTAATATCTATTTCTTTAAAGCAGCTTTTATGGCTAGATTCTAATATGTCCTTCATTTTTTCTAATAACTATGGCTTTTTTTCTAATAACTCTCCTCTTTTTTCTAATATCTATCTCCCTGCAGCTGCGTTTATAGCTAGATTCTAATAAGTCCTTCATTTTTTCTAATTACTATGGCTTTTCTTCTAATAACTCGCCTCTTTTTTCTAATATCTTTCTCCCTACAGCAGCGTTTATGGCTAGATTCTAATACATCCTTCATTTTTTCTAATAACTATGGCTTTTCTTCTAATAACTTGCCTCTTTTTTCTAATATCTTTCTCCCTACAGCAGCATTTATGGCTAGATTCTAATACATCCTTCATTTTTTCTAATAACTATGGCTTTTTTTCTAATAACTCGCCTCTTTTTTCTAATATCTATCTCCCTGCAGCTGCGTTTATAGCAAGATTCTAATATGTCCTTCATTTTTTCTAATAACTATGGCTTTTTTCTAATAACTCGCCTCTTTTTTCTAATATCTTTCTCCCTACAGCAGTGTTTATCGCTAAATTCTAATAAGTCCTTCATTTTTTCTAATAACTACAACTTTTCTTCTAATAAGTCCTCGCTTTTTTCTAATAAAACTCAACTCAATTAAAAAAACCCCTTTCCTAAGAAAGAGGTCTGCCAATCAATATAACTTATTTAATATTATAGAACGACTTCAAGCCTAGATACTGCGAAGTTTCGCTCAACTGATCTTCGATGCGAAGTAGTTGGTTGTATTTTGCAACGCGGTCTGTGCGTGATGGAGCACCTGTTTTGATTTGGCCTGCGTTTGTTGCTACTGCGATGTCCGCGATAGTTGAATCCTCAGATTCGCCAGAACGGTGAGAAATTACTGCAGTGTAGCCAGCGCGTTTTGCCATTTCGATAGCGTCTAACGTTTCAGTTAACGTACCGATTTGGTTTACTTTGATTAAGATAGAATTTCCAACGCCTTGCTCGATACCTTGCGCAAGCTTCTTAGTATTTGTTACGAATAAATCGTCACCTACTAATTGCACGCGACCACCGATGCGCTCAGTTAATAGCTTGTGACCAGCCCAGTCGTTTTCATCAAGGCCATCCTCGATCGAGATGATTGGATATTTAGAAGTTAACTCTTCGTACCAAGCAACCATTTCTTCAGAAGTTTTCACAACACCTTCGCCAGCTAAGTGGTATTTGCCATCTTCTTTATTGAACAATTCAGATGAAGCAACGTCCATTGCAAGACGAACTTCTTCGCCAGGCTTGTAGCCAGCTTTTTCAATTGCTTCTAAAATCACTGTAATTGCTTCTTCGTTTGAACCTAGGTTTGGAGCGAATCCACCTTCGTCACCTACTGCAGTATTGTATCCTTTATCTTTCAATACAGCTTTTAAGCTATGGAATATTTCTGCACCGATGCGCAGCGCATGACGGAAGCTTTCTGCACCAACAGGCATAACCATGAATTCTTGAATATCTACGTTGTTATCCGCATGTGCGCCACCGTTTAAGATGTTCATCATTGGTACTGGTAATTGTTTTGCGTTTACGCCACCAAGATATTGATATAAAGGAACATCTAAGTAGTCAGCAGCCGCGTGTGCTACAGCTAATGAAACACCTAGGATTGCGTTAGCACCTAGTTTCCCTTTATTTTCAGTTCCGTCTAATTCAATTAACGCTTTATCAATAGCGATTTGATCTAGAACAGAATAGTTTCCTTCTAATTCTTCAGCAATGATTGTATTGACATTATCTACTGCTTGTAAAACACCTTTACCAAGGTAGCGTGATTTATCGCCATCACGTAATTCAACTGCTTCGTATTCTCCAGTTGATGCACCAGATGGAACGATTGCGCGACCAAATGCGCCTGATTCTGTAAATACTTCAACTTCTACTGTTGGGTTACCACGTGAATCTAATACTTCGCGAGCATAAACTTGTGTAATAAATGGCATAATTTTCAAGTCTCCTTAAGAATCAATTTTGTTCCGGCAAGATTGCCATCAAACGATTTATATAATTGGCTTTTAAGCCGAAAACCCTAAATTAATAAATCAACAACCGCGCACAAATTGCACAGCCACTCCAACCCTACTTCACAACCTCAAATAAAGCCTTACCAGTCATTTCTGCAGGTTGTTTGACTCCTAGAAGTTTAAGCATAGTAGGTGCCAAGTCAGCTAAAATACCGCCTTCTCGCACTTCAATGCCTTCCTTCGTGACAATGACAGGAACAGGGTTTGTTGTATGAGCTGTCATCGGTTGGCCCTCAATCGTAACGACTTCATCAGAATTTCCGTGGTCAGCTGTAATGATTGCAGCGCCACCTTTTTCTAAAATCGCATCGACAACTCTACCTAAACACTCATCAACTGCTTCTATCGCTTTAATCGTTGGTTCGAGCATACCACTATGACCAACCATATCAGGATTTGCAAAGTTTAAAATGATTGCATCGAATTTATCTGCTGCAATTTCACCTAAAAGAGCATCCGTAACTTCATAGGCACTCATTTCAGGTTGTAGATCATATGTAGGTACTTTTGGAGAAGGGATGAGAATTCGCTCTTCGCCAGGGAATTTTAGCTCACGGCCACCACTCATAAAGAAGGTAACGTGTGGATATTTTTCCGTTTCTGCGATGCGAAGCTGTGTTTTTCCACTTCTAGCAATGACTTCACCGACAGTATTTACTAAATCAACATTTTCAAACGCAACTTGTGCATTTACTTCAGTACTGTAATGAGTAAATGAAACAAATGATAAGTTACTTGGATGTTTTTCAGACTTTTTAAATCCGATAAATTGATCATTTGTAAACACCGTTGAAAGTTGAATGGCTCTATCTGGTCGGAAATTGAAGAATACAACAGCATCATTTGTATCGATCGTTGCAACTGGTTTCCCCTCTGCAGTAATAGCAAAAGGAATAACAAATTCATCATTCACTTCACGAGCATAAGAGTTCTCCACACCAATTTTAGCGCTCGGTGCTGTATGACCTACTCCGTCTACAAGGACATTATAAGTTAATTGAACTCTTTCCCAGCGTTTATCGCGATCCATTGCATAATAACGACCATGAATCGAAGCAAATTTACCTACTCCAATTTCATTCATTTGCTTTTCTGTTTCTTCAATATAGCCCATAGCAGTTGTTGGACCAACATCGCGTCCATCTAGAAAGCCATGTACATACACTTCATCGATACCTTGTTGCTTTGCTAGTTTTAACAATGCAAATAGATGCTCGTAATGGCTATGTACTCCGCCATCTGACAACAAGCCCATCAGATGCAATTTGGAATTATTCGCTTTTACATGCTCGATTGCTTGTAAGAACTTTTCATTTTTATAAAAGTCGCCTTCACGAATCGATTTGTGAATTCGAGTAAGACTTTGATAAACAATACGGCCAGCACCAATGTTTAGATGTCCTACTTCAGAATTTCCCATTTGACCATCCGGCAACCCAACTGCCTCACCACATGCAGTTAATGTTGAGTGAGGAAATTGGTTCCAGTATCGATCAAAATTCGGTTTCTTTGCTTGTGCTACTGCATTCCCAAACGTTTCGTCACGGAAAGCAAAGCCGTCTAATATAATTAATGCAACGGGTTGTTTTGGCATTTGCTGCCGCCTCCAATTTATTAATTTGCGGGCACTTGGCCGCTTCTAACCACTTACTAAAAACTCTTATTTAACTGCTTTATTTACTAAAGCAAGGAAGGAATCTACTTGTAAACTAGCCCCACCAACAAGCGCACCATCAATATGTTCTTTTGACAGTAACTCTTCAATATTCTCAGGCTTCACACTACCGCCGTATTGAATACGAACTTTTTCAGCACAATCCTTGCCAAATAGCTCTTCCACTACTTGACGAATAGATCCACAAACTTGGTTCGCATCATCGGCTGTTGCAGTTTTCCCTGTTCCGATTGCCCATATTGGTTCATAAGCTATAACCATATGTTCCACTTCATCAGCCGAAAAACCTGCAAGAGCAGCTTTTATTTGTCCGCTAACCTTTTCCTCTGTTTTCCCGGCTTCTCTTTCTTCAAGAGTTTCTCCGCAACAGATAATCGGCACAATACCGGCAGCAAGAGCAGCACGCACTTTTTTGTTCACTGCTTCATCTGTTTCGTTGAAGTATTCTCTTCTTTCAGAGTGGCCAAGGATGACATAATCAACATTTATATCTGAAAGTTGCGTTGGACTAATTTCACCAGTAAAAGCACCTTCAGTTTCAAAATGCATATTTTGAGCACCAATCGCTAAGTCAGTATCAGTTGCAAGACCAACTAGTTTAGGTAAATAAAGAGCTGGTGCACAAATGACTGCATCGATCTGATCTTCAGATGGAATTTGATCACGTACACTTTCTACAAACTGAGTAGCTTCATCAAAGGTTTTATACATTTTCCAATTTCCTGCAATGATTGGTTTACGCATAATAGTCCCCCTTATTTGTCATTTAAAGCAACAATTCCTGGAAGTTCTTTTCCTTCCATTAATTCTAAGCTAGCTCCCCCACCTGTTGAGATATGGTCCATTCTTTCTGCCACACCGAATTTTTCAACAGCTGCAGCTGAATCGCCACCGCCGATTACTGTGTAAGCAGCAGTTTCTGCCATCGCCTCAGCAACAGATTTTGTACCATTTGCAAATGGCTCCATTTCAAATACACCCATTGGTCCATTCCAAATGATTAACTTAGAATTTTTAATAACGTCAGCATATTCGCTCGCTGTTTTTGGTCCGATATCAAGTCCCATCCAGTCATCTGGAATTTCATTAATATCTACAACTTTCGTTTCTGCATCCTTTGAAAATTCATTTGCAACAACAGCATCTACTGGTAAATGAAGTTGAACACCTTTTTCTTTTGCTTTTTCAATAAAGCCTTTTGCTAGCTCAATTTTATCTTCTTCTACTAAAGATTTACCAATTGAATAGCCTTGCGCTTTACTGAATGTATAAGAAAGGCCACCACCGATTAATAAGTGGTCCACTTTATCTAATAGATTTTCAATTACACCAATTTTATCTTTTACTTTTGCCCCACCAATGATTGCTGTAAACGGTCGTTCTGGATTTGAAAGAGCTTTTCCTAATACATCTAACTCTTTTTCCATTAATAAACCTGAAACAGCAGGAATGTGTTTTGCAATTCCTTCTGTCGTAGCATGAGCACGGTGAGCTGCACCAAATGCATCATTTACATATACATCCGCTAAACTAGCAAATTGTTTCGCCAGTTCTTCGTCATTTTTTTCTTCACCTTTATGGAATCGTACGTTTTCTAGAAGAACGATTTCTCCATCTTGCATGTTCCCGATTGTGTTTTCTACTTCAGTTCCAATCGATTCATCTAATTTCGTTACGGGTTTGTCTAATAGTTCTGCCAGTCTTGTACCAACAGCTGTTAAACGCATGTCTTCTTTCACTTCACCTTTTGGTCTTCCTAAATGGGAAGCTAAGATGACTTTCGCCCCTCTATTGATCAGCTGCTCAATTGTTGGAATGGCAGCACGAATTCTTGTATCATCCGTAATGTTGCCATCTTCCATGGGAACATTAAAATCAACGCGAACAAATACGCGTTTTCCTTTCACATCAATATTATTCATCGTCTTCTTTGAAAACATGAAGAAAATCCTCCTTGAATCACATATAAGATTGGCTATTTTCCAACCATTTTCATTCAGTTAAATAAAGAAAGAGCGATGGGTAAGCCACCGCTCCTATTACCCTTCATCATTATAAATGGAAATAACTATTAAGGCTATACTATTATAGAAAAAAGGGGTTAATATGTTACATTTCTAGAAATTTTACAAATTAGTATAACACATTACGAATTAAAGCCTTGTTCTGCCATATATAAAGCTAGGTCGATTAATCGGCTTGAATAGCCAATTTCATTGTCATACCAAGATAAAACTTTGATCATGTTATCTTCTAACACCATTGTAGAAAGTCCATCTACAGTTGATGAATTCGAATTGCCATTATAGTCAATGGATACAAGAGGAAGTTCGTTATAGCCTAAAATTCCTTGAAGCTCTCCATTAGCAGCTTCTTTCAATGCATCATTCACTTGTTCAATTGTTACTTTTGTATTTAATTCTGCAACAAAGTCCACACACGAAACGTTTGGAGTTGGAACACGCATTGAGAACCCATCGAGTTTACCTTTTAAATGAGGTAACACTTTTGATACTGCGATTGCAGCACCAGTTGTCGTTGGAATCATTGATACCGCTCCAGCACGTGCTCTTCTTGGATCACTGTGAGGGAAATCTAAAATACGTTGGTCATTTGTATAAGAATGAATTGTTGTCATTAAGCCACGTTTAATGCCGAATTTTTCATCTAGAACCTTGGCAACAGGTGCTAAACAGTTTGTTGTACAAGAAGCGTTTGAAATAACGTCCTCTGTATTTTTATAATTTGTATGGTTAACACCCATAACATAAGTAGGCATTTCACCTTTTGATGGTGCAGAAAGAATTGCTTTTTTCGCACCAGCTTGAACGTGTTGAGAAACTTCTTCCATTGAACGGAATCTACCCGTTGATTCAATGACTACATCAACATCTAACTCGCCCCAAGGTAGTTTTGATGGATCCTTTTCAGATAATACACGTACTCTATTGCCGTTCACGATAAACGCATCATCTTCTGATTCAACCGTTGCATCATAAATTCCATGGATGGAGTCGTATTTCATTAAATGTGCTAATTGATGAGCATCAGTAAGGTCATTTACAGCTACGACTTCAAATTGGTCATTTTTCATCGCTTCTCGAAAAACTAATCTACCTATTCTTCCAAAACCATTAATTGCGATTTTTATTGGCATTTCATTTACCTCCAAGAGTCCATATTATTTTCATATCCATATTATTTTTACCCTTTTGGAATAAATATTAACCATTTACATCGTTTCAGTACTTTAACCTCATTTGTAAATGATTAACTTAGTCCCTCAAGTAAAGTTGGATAATCCAAAAGTCCATATTGAATCACTGTATTATCCATCTCAACCACTGGGATCATGAGCATAAATTTTTCATGAAGTTCATCATCTTCTTCAATATTAATGAGTTCAATGTCAAAGGGAATATCTTCTTGAACAAGTCTTAATGTTGCGAATCCATCAACACATAACGAGCAATTAGGACGACTATAAAATTTCACTAACATGATAAACCTCCACGTGTGGCTTTACCATTTATTGTATCAGAAATATTGCATAATCAAAAATATCCTACACAAACTATATTCCGTACTACTTGAACATTATAAGGAGGATTTTTATGACGAATAATTTTATGGATCAAAACCAATCAATGCAACCAAATATGCCATTATCAATGAATCACGGTGCACATGAAGTATTGGACGTTCACGAAGTATTAAGCGCTGCAATTGGTTCATTAAATACTTTTATTTTCTTCCGCCCTCATGTACAAGACCAAGAACTTCTAAATATTTTGGACAGACAATATGCATTTATGCTAGATGAGTACAATATTACTGCAGAATGTTTTAAAACAGGACAAGATCCTAGTCATCCAACACGTTCTTACAAAATGCAAATGGGCAATGATTCAAAATACGGTTTAACTCCTGGTGAACCGAAAAAGCCAATGCAATCTGCAAATGAAATCAATGATGGTATTATTTCTGGTTTCTTATTAAATTGCCATAAAATGAGCGCAACTGGTAAAACGACTGCCGCTCTAGAAGCAACTAACCCAGTTGTTCGTCGCGTACTACAAGATTCAGTTCCAAACTGCGTGGAAATGGCGTATGAATTATCACTGTATCAAAACAAAAAAGGATACTACCAAATCCCTCAATTATCACAAGCTGATATGCAAACAATGTTAAATATGTATGGTCAAGCTGATAAAGCGCAAGGTATGCCTAGTTAGTTTCGCAAGACAATAAAACATCTATCTGCTGTGAAGCACATAGTTGACATAAAAAATCCATTCAGCGAAAACTGAATGGATTTTTTACTATTATAAAACTTTCCCTAAAAATGCTTTTGTACGATCATTTTGAGGGTTACTGAATAACTCTTCCGGTAAGCCCTCTTCCACAATATAACCGCCATCCATGAAAATCACTCTGTCTGCAACTTCGCGAGCAAATCCCATTTCGTGCGTTACGACGATCATCGTCATACCTTCTTGTGCTAATTGCTTCATTACATCTAGAACTTCTTGAACCATTTCTGGGTCAAGTGCGGATGTTGGTTCATCAAATAGCATTACTTTCGGCTTCATTGCAAGTGCTCGTGCAATCGCAACACGTTGCTGTTGACCACCAGAAAGCTGTTGCGGGAAATTATCTGCTTTTTCTTTTAGACCGACTTTAGCTAGTAATTCCAAAGCGAGTTCTTCAGCAGCCTTTTTATCAATTTTACGAATTAACATTGGAGCCATTGTAATATTATCGATTACAGACATATGCGGGAATAGGTTAAATTGTTGGAATACCATACCAACCTCTGTACGGATATCATTGATATTCGTTTTCGGATCATTCACTTGTACTCCACCAATAAAGACTGCGCCATCAGTAATCTCTTCAAGTAAATTAATACATCTTAAAAATGTACTTTTCCCTGAACCAGAAGGACCGATTACACAAACTACTTCTTTTTCTTGTACTTCGCAGTCTATACCCTTTAATACTTCAAGCTTTCCAAATGTTTTGTGTAAATTTTCTACTTTTATCATCTTACAGCCCGCCCTTCTTTATTCTTACGCGGATTGTAATCAATACTGAAACGTTTTTCAACATAAGCTACGATTTTCGTTACGACAAATGTTAATACTAAGTATAATACTGCAGCTGTTAGATACGGTTCCCAGAATCTTTGGTAAGAACCTGCGATTACCTTTGCAGCATATAAAATATCATTAACTGCAATTACCATTACTAATGAAGAATCTTTTAATAATGCGATAAATTCATTTCCTAATGGTGGAACCATACGACGAAATGCTTGTGGCAAAATAACTTTTCTCATTGCTTGGGCATGTGTTAACCCTAAAGAACGAGCTGCTTCTGTTTGGCCTTTATCGATTGATTCAATACCAGCACGGAAAATCTCTGCGTTGTACGCTGCACTATTTAGAACGAGCGCAGCAATCCCAGAAAACATAACGCCTAGTGAATGACCAAAAATAGATGGAATTAATGCGAAATGGATAATTAAAATTTGAACGAGTAAAGGTGTTCCACGCAATAGGTCCACATAAATTTTACATGGCCATATAATCCACTTTTTCTTTGACGTTTTCCCAAGACCTAAGAAAACACCTAAAATTATCCCGCCAATATAACCGCATATAGTTAATACAATTGTTATCCAGATACCTTGTAAAAATAGTTCACGGTAGTTCCAGATTATATCCCAGCGAAAGTCATTTAAAAAGTCCATCTGAAACACCTCCGTTAAAATTAGAAATCAGTTTCTTGACCTGTGATTTCTGCCAATTTACCGTTTTCTTTAATCTTTTTCAGACCTTCGTTTAATAAGTTTAACATTTCTGTATTACCTTTTTTAACCATTAAACCATAGTACTCTTTTTCAAAACTTGGATCTTCAATCGTTTTAAGAGGTGCATCTGGATTATTTTTTAAATACTCAATAATAACCGCGTTATCACCGATTGCTGCATCAGCAGTACCGTTAATTACTTCTTGATAAGCAAGTGGTTGGTTTTCATAAGCCATAATATTTGGGTTTGTTTCACCAAGAATTTTTTTAGCAGCTTCATGAGATGTTGTATTAATTTGAACAGCTACTTTTTTATCTTTTAAATCTGCAACAGACTGAATATCTGTGTTACCTTCAGGAACAATTAGGAATAATGTTGCTTCATAATATGGTTCTGTGAAATCATATGTTTCTTTACGTTTGTCAGTGATCGTAATACCTGCAGCACCAAAGTCAAGTTCACCATTTGTTAATTTAGCAAATACCGGTTCCCAACCAACATTTTGTAATTCATATTCGAATCCCATTTCTTCAGCAATTGCTTTTACGATATCTGGATCAATACCTGAAACAGTACCTTTATCATCTAAGTAAATAAATGGAGCAAACGAAGCTTCTGTACCACCGATAAATTTCTTTTTACCATCTTCAGAAGCTCCATTTGAACTTCCGCCAGTACCACATGCTGAAAGAATGAATGATACTGATGCTAAAATCATAAATATGAAAAATAAACTCTTCTTCTTCATTACTAAAACCTCCAATATTTTTGTTTTTAATCCTATGAACTAATTATCAAAACTGATTAATTATTAGTCTATTATAATTATTATGCATTATTAATACAATACTATATTTTCTGATATATCATCAGAATTCAACTTTTAATTAGGTTTTTCGACATTTTTAAATTTCACTAAAAAAACCACCTTACTCATAAATATGAATAAGGTGGTCTTTTATGTTGAAACCTTCAAACTATATTATTCTGTATCCTTAACCTATAAACAATAGCTTTGATGGATATTTATATGAAAAGATAATAAGTCATAACTAGTTTAAAGAGAATGAAGACGGGATAAAATGAATCGGTACAGTAATTAACATTTTACCCCTTTATTCCCATTCCCTCTGTAAATGATTAGGCTGCTAAACTAATATTTACAGTAAGGTCTTACTATTAAAAATATATAAAAACACAGTAAAATGGCGCCCTTAGGGCATATTGTGATTAATGAAAAATAGCTACAAAACATTCAAATTGAGTTTGTAGCCTGAAAGTAAGTAAATCTATTTAATCATTAATCATAAGAACATTTAATAATTTACTAATTTTTTGTTGAATAATCAACCTTTTTATAAAAATATCGCAATTTAGACATATTTATTAAATATTTTATCTAAAGTGCAGAGAAAGTAAGTATTTTTTTCCATTTCATTGGTAAAAATAAGGTAAGTGAAGAAAAAATAAGAAGCGCCCTCGGAGGGAATCGAACCCCCAGCGGAAGAACCGGAATCTTCAGTGTTATCCATTACACCACGAGGACAAAGGAAGCTAAAATTATATCGCTTTACGACGACTTAAATCATTATACAAAATTACTCTCTACTAATTCAACTTTTTATTGAATTTATTGTATATTTTCTTTAGTCGCATTTGATTACTTAATATTTCACTTTATGGATTTATGAATCAATGTATTCATAGGATAATAGTAAGGTGTTTGAGAATCGAAAATGTTGAAGTGTTTATATTTGACCTTTCTTGACCTTTATGTGTATTATATTGGTACAGCTGATGATGATTCATCAGCGTAAGTAGCGTTTATTTCTATTTTAAGGAGGATTTTAAATTATGACAATTTTAGTCCCTACAGTTATTGAACAAACAAACCGCGGTGAACGTGCATATGACATTTACTCTCGATTATTAAAAGATCGTATCATTATGCTTGGAAGCGCAATTGATGATAACGTTGCAAACTCAATCGTTGCACAGTTATTATTCCTAGCAGCTGAAGATCCAGAAAAAGATATTTCTTTATATATTAACTCACCAGGCGGATCGATTACAGCAGGTATGGCAATTTACGATACAATGCAATACATTAAACCAAAAGTTCAAACAATTTGTATCGGTATGGCAGCATCAATGGGTGCATTCCTATTAACTGCTGGTGAACCTGGTAAACGTTTCGCATTACCAAATGCAGAAGTAATGATTCACCAACCACTAGGTGGCGCTCAAGGTCAAGCAACGGAAATCGAAATCGCAGCTAAACGTATTTTATTCTTACGTGATAAATTAAACAAAATTTTAGCTGATCGTTCTGGTCAATCTTTAGATCGCATTGCTCAAGATACAGATCGTGATAACTTCATGACTGCTGAACAAGCAAAAGAATACGGTTTAATCGACCACATTATCACTAATAGTGATGATCAAAAGAAATAATGAATTCAGCTCCCTTTACTGTTTTGGTAAAGGGAGTTTTTATTTTGGCTTATTCGGAGTATCGGGGATTATTAACACACACGCGCCAGGGCTTATTTGTCACAAAACAAATCCTATCTGTCACAAATTAGGGCTTATCGCCTGCACGAGGGCCTATCGCATTCACGAGGGCCTATTCGTCACAAAATAGAGCGTATCTGTCACAATATAGATTCTATCCGCCACATTTTAGGGCTTATCGCATTCACCAGGGCTTATTTGTCACAAAACAGATCCTATCTGTCATAAATTAGGGTGAATCGACCATATCGGGTCGAATCCTTCACATTTTGGAGCTTCTCCGTCACAAATCAAATCCTATCCGCCACAAATTTGAGCAAATCGTGCATCCCCGCCTCCCAAATCCAATCCCATCAAAAAAAAACGCCCGCAACTCCACTACCAACAGTGGTCTCTTGCGAGCGTTTTCATAAAGGAATGTTAGTCTTCTTTTTGGATTATTTTAGAAAGACCAGTAATTGCATCATTTTCATCATTTCCATCAGCAATTAATGTGACAGTTGTGCCTTTTGCAATGGCAAGGCTCATGATTCCCATGATTGATTTTGCATTTACTTTTTTATTATCTTTTTGTAAATACACTTCAGCTTTATAACGATTTGCCTCTTGGACGAATAAAGCTGCTTGTCTAGCCTGTAAACCTGTTTTTAATTTAACTTCTAAATTGGTTTCAACCATCTAAAATACTCCCTTTCAAACCGTTCATCAATATATAATTATCTTATCGGAATTACCAAAAAAGAACAATGTTTGTTTTTGTCAAATTCTGCTTTACTAGTATTGTTCTCCTTTGCGAAGAGCATCAGCGATTTCATCAATTTTTCTTAGTCTATGATTTACACCGGATTTACTTACAGTACCTGTTGAAACCATTTCACCTAGTTCTTTTAACGTGACATCTTGGTATTCTACACGTAACCTAGCGATTTCTCTAAGTTTCTCAGGCAGTTGATCTAATCCAATTGTATTTTCTATAAACTTAATATTCTCCACTTGGCGAATTGCTGCCCCAATGGTTTTATTTAAATTTGCCGTTTCGCAATTGACAATACGATTCACACTATTTCTCATGTCTCGAACGATTCGAACGTCCTCAAATTTTAGCATTGCTTGAAATGCGCCAACCAAACCTAAGAAATCAGATATTTTTTCAGCCTCTTTAAGATAAGTGACAAAACCTTTCTTTCTCTCTATGGTTTTTGCATTTAATTGAAAGCTATTCATTAAATCTGTTAACGCTTCACCATGTTCTTTATAGATTGAGTAGATTTCAAGATGATAGGAAGAGGTTTCAGGGTTATTCACTGAGCCGCCAGCTAAAAAGGCACCACGTAAATAGGAGCGTCTTTCATCTGTTTTATCAATTAAAGTTTTGGATATCGAGTGATTAAATTCAAAATCATTTGAAAGTATCTCGAGGTCAGATAGTAATTCCCTAGCGCCTTCGCGAATTCGGCAAATGTATACATTATTCTTCTTGAGACGCATTTTTTTACGAACAAGTAACTCAACATTATAGGAATAAAGCTTTTTAATAATCGTATATAGTCTTCGTGCAATAGCTGCATTTTCGGTTTGAACATCTAAGCTAAGTTGTTTATTCGCAAACGATACAGCTCCGTTCATCCGAATAAGTGCAGAGACTTCTGCTTTTAAGCAACTATCATCAGCTTCAACTTGTGTGAGTTCCTTTTTTGTCTCTGAAGCAAATGACACTTCATAACCCCCTTTCAAATTATGTATGAGAAATATCATAACACATACTTTGCATGCAGAGGAATAGTAATTAATATTTTCCAGATCCATATTCTATTAGCCAATAAATCTGTAATCAAGAAAAGATTCGCTTAACTAATAAATTTCGGGCTGTATTCTTTAAGCCATTCCGCTATCTGAGTAGATTCATGGCGTACCACACCTGAATGGATTATTGCAATGTTTTTTCTAATCACTTCTAAACCAAGTTTCTCCAAGTTTTCAATATCAATCGATACTGGTTCAGCATTCTCTTCTTTATAGTTTGCTTTAATTGGTTGTGGAAGCTCAAAACTATTGACTAAAATAGAATCTAGGCACGGTTTACCTACATGGTCATAAATGGCTTGAACATGGTCAGAAGCGCTGTACTTAATGGTCTCACCTTTTTGCGTCATTAAATTACAAATATAAATTTTGCGACCTTTCGCTTCTACTAATGCCTTCCCTATATCTTCTACCAATAGATTTGGAATAATGCTAGTATAAAGGCTTCCAGGACCAACTAGAATAATATCTGCCGAATGAATAGCTCGAATTGCCTCGGGAAGCGGCTTCACTTCTTTTGGTTCTAGAAATACTCGTTTAATGGGCAGATAGGAACCTGGAATTTTCGATTCCCCTGCAATGATGGACCCATCTACCAATTCCGCGAATAAATTAATTTTTTTATTTGCTGCTGGGATGACTTTGCCGTGTACTTTTAGTACTTTACTCATTTCAGCAATTGCATGGCTAAAATCACCTGTAATATCTGTTAGAGCTGTTAACATTAGATTTCCTAATGAATGACCACCTAAATCCACTGATTGTGAAAAACGGTATTGAAACATTTGTTCCACTAATGGCTCTGCATCAGATAATGCAGCGATTACATTTCGAATATCTCCTGGAGGGGGAATATCGTAGTCATCTCGTAAGCGGCCAGAAGATCCACCATCATCTGCTACTGTTACGATTGCTGTAATATCAAAGGGATGTTTTTTTAACCCGCGCAATAACGTGGATAACCCAGTCCCACCCCCTATAACTACGATATTCGTTCTCTTATTCGTCATTCTTTCATTCCTTCCTATGAACAACAACGTCTCGATGTGTAATTGCAGTTTGATAGTTTTCACTAAATAACTTGCCAAAGTATTCTGCTAACGTTACAGAACGATGCTGGCCGCCTGTGCAGCCAAAAGCAATTACTAATTGAGCTTTACCTTCATTTTTATATTGTGGAACCATAAAGTTAAATAAGTCTGTTAGTTTCGTAATTAACTCCTGTGTATCCTCATTAGCTAATACATATGAAGAAACCTCTTGTTGTAATCCTGTTTTATGACGAAGCTCTTCTACATAATATGGATTTTTTAAGAAACGGACATCGAATACTAAATCCGCATCAATCGGTATACCGTTTTTAAATCCAAATGACATTACATTCACTGAAAATGTAGGACGGTTCGAATTAGCAAATTCAAATGCAATTTTCTCTCTAAGTTCACGCGGCTTCATTAAAGAAGTATTGTAAACATAAGTTGCTCGCCCTTTTAACTCCGAAAGTAATGTTCGTTCTTTTTTAATACCTTCTAGAGGTAGACCGTTTGGATCTAATGGATGAGATCTTCTTGTTTCTTTATATCGTCGAACAAGGGTTTCATCCTCTGCATCTAAAAATAATACACGTGTTTTTAAATCATCAATTTTTTCTAGTTTATCTAGCGCATCAATTAGCGAATCAAAGAACTCTCCACCACGCATATCCATTACAGCAGCAACACGAGTGATATTTCGTTCAGATTCTCTCATTAAAGCTAAAAACGTTGTTAACAATGCAGGGGGTAAATTATCAATACAGTAGTATCCTAGGTCTTCAAAACTTTGAACCGCCACTGTTTTTCCTGCTCCACTCATGCCTGTTATAATGACAATTTCATATTTAGAAAAGTTATTACTCCCCATGGAAAACACTCCCTTATTGTTGTTCCCTCGATGTTTGTAAAGTTACATTTAACAATTCATAATCCTTTGTATATTCAAATGTTCCATATTGAATACCTTCAGTCGTACAAACAAATAAAAGATTATTACGATCACCTTCAGCCATCGGTAAATGATGTAGACTTTCAATTGGATGCCATTCTAGTTTGCCTTCTCGATTTTCTTCTACTGGTGTTCCAATGATTTCTTTTGTAACAAACGTATAGAGCATCCACTCATCTACTACTTGATCGTTCTCTTTAATAATCATTGTATAAACACCTTTTAAATGAGCATTTTTTGGTGTAGCATTTGTTTCTTCCTGAAATTCACGAATGGCAGCTTCTAGAATCGATTCACCACTCTCCATTTTTCCACCAGGTGCTACATACCAGCCTCTTTTTGGTTTTTTCAAAAGTAGAACTTTCCCATCTTGTACTGCCAATAAATTTGCAATCCTTTGCATGACTACACCTCAAATCTTTTCTTGCATCTTAATTCTATTATAACGGTTTCGATAGGCTGGTTACAAAATAATATGATTGTTTATAGAAATAAAACCTGGCTTTACAATAATTTAAATAGATAAACGCCATTCGGCCTATGGTTGGTCGAGTAGGGTATCCATTTTCTTAATCGAAAAAAAATGGTTGTTTCCAATATTGATTGGAAACAACCAAATATACAAAAAGAAGGGGGATAACGTTTTATGCTCTCATTATACCCTTTTCTTGTTTCAAAACAGTTACACGCAAATTAAGACATTATTAAGAATTAGTTTTGACCAATTTTTTCTTTCAGTTCTTCAACGTAGTGTTGTGCTGTTTGTGCAGCGATACTACCGTCACCAGTTGCTGTAACAATTTGGCGTAACATTTTGTCACGGACATCACCAGCAGCAAAAATTCCTTTAACAGCTGTTTCCATTTTATCATTTGTTACCACATAACCATTTTCATTTAGTATTCCTAATGATTTAAATGGTGCAGTAAGTGGTACCATACCGATGTAAACGAAGACACCATCTGCTTTTACTTCTTCTTCAGATCCATCAACTGTATTTACTAAAGTAACGCTACCAACTTTGCCGTTACTTTCGTTGATTTCTTTTACTGTATGATTCCAAATAAAGTCTACTTTCTCGTTAGCAAATGCACGATCTTGTAGGATTTTTTGAGCACGTAATTTATCTCGTCTATGAACGATTGTTACTTTATCAGCAAATCGAGTTAAATAAACCCCTTCTTCAACAGCTGAGTCTCCGCCACCAACGACGATTAGATTTTTCTGTTTAAAGAAAGCACCATCACAAACCGCACAATAACTTACGCCACGGCCACCAAGTTCTTTTTCACCTGGAACGCCCATTTTTTTATACTCAGCACCTGTCGCAACAATTATTGCTCGTGTCTTATATTCTTTCGTACCAGCTTTAATTACTTTGTACTCTTCACCATCAATGATTTCTTTCACATCACCGTACACATATTCTGCACCGAATTTCTTCGCATGTTCGAACATTTTCGTTGAAAGTTCAGGTCCTAAAATATGGTCAAAGCCTGGATAGTTTTCGACTTCTTCTGTGTTAGCCATTTGTCCACCAGGAATACCACGTTCGATCATTAAAGTTGCTAAATTCGCACGTGAAGCATAAACAGCCGCAGTCATCCCAGCTGGACCAGCCCCAATTATTACTACGTCATAAATTTTTTCTTCAGTCATTGTTGTATCCTCCAAACGTACAATTACTTACTCTAATCGTAGTGCATCCCTTCATCAACATCAAATTAAATGCTCGACTTCAACTTAGAGGCTTACTTCGACTCAAAAGGTAAGTAGTTAATTAAGTCTTCTACATATTTTGTTAATGTAGCGACAGATATATGATATTTTTCTGCATATTCTTTTTTCGTCACGCGATTACTATTAATTGTTGAGTTAAACATAAATTCCACCGCAGCAGCTAGGGCCTTCACATTTTTGAACGCGTAAGATTCTTGTAATGCTCTTTCACATAATACAAACCACATTTGAAATAGATATTGGACTTCTGTCGTAACACTACCACTCTTTTCATAAAGCTGCTCTGCTACTTCCATTGCTCTTTCAAAATGTTTTTCAATTTTATTGTTTTTATTAAATTGATGATTTAGTGCATAGGCTAAAGATAATTTTTCAAGACCGTTATACTTACTTAAGTCAATCCAAGTTGGATGGGCTACAATTTCTTGTTTATAAGCTGATTTGCTCATTAAAAAGAATCCGAACATGCGGTGGGCACTATATTTACTTGTAATTTTTTCTACAATGACATCACGATTTTGTTCTAGTGCATTGCTACCAACATTTTTTTTAATATGTTGCCATGGCTCCATCCCTTTTTTAGATGGATCAATTTCAACTAATGTTTTCCAAGCACTTTTTGCAATTTCTTCATAGCCACAAAAATAAGCAGATTGAGCCAACCAAAAGTAAAATCCACTATCGCCGTTGTATCCACGTCTACTCATACTACGCAACCATTTAAATGCTAACTCGTGCTCACCTATTAATGACAATGTGGCACCTAGTTTATAACGATTTTCCCAATCAAATGGATTGATCTTCTTGATGATTTCTAGAAGCTCTGCCAATTCTTTTTCGTTCTTTTCATAGTAGGCAATAACCGTTAAATTACAGATTGCATGAAGATTCCCATGATTTTCGCGCAACACATAATTTAATAAAGCTTTTGCTTCTTCAATTTCACCTGTATAAAAATAGGCTAGTGATAAGTTGTTGTAGGCTGACCACAAATCAGGAAATGTTTCGATTAAGTCCTCTAATAGTTCAATCGCTTCTGGGAAACGACTACTTTCCATTAATCGGCGTGCTTTTTCTTGTGCAACGATTTTCTCGCCGTCTTCTTCATCAAATGGTTCTATTTCATCTTCATATTCAATAAAATCTAGAATTTCATTTGCCTCATAAGCATAGAAGCCGTCTGGATCCATTTCCAGGTACATTTCTGCGAACTTTTTCGCGTCATGGGCAATGCCAAGACAACCTGAAACTTCCGCTAAGAAGAATACATACTCCGACTCACTTGGCTCTAAGCTATGAGCTGTATGGATTGATTCATACGCACTTTCAAAATTTCCAGCATCCATTTCCATAATGCCAAATTGCATTAAAATATGTGCATCATTTGGACTCAATTCTGCTGCACGTTTCATATATTTATAAGCTTTATCCATTTGGTCATAATCTATTGCTTTTACAGCTTTTTTAAAATAATAATCACCATTCGGAACAAAGGACACAATATTATTCTTTTGCTCTTTTCTACGTTGATTTTCCAAGTTAAATCCTCCGAAATCTAAATTCCGTCATCATGTAAATTCTGTATACACGAAAGAAGGAACGTTTCGACAACGTTCCCTTTAAATACTTACCTATTATAACATATCTACATCATACGTCATTTGATTTCGCTTGCTTATTTGTGTTTTGTACTAGCTCTTTTTTGTTGATGACGTTGTACTAACACATCAAGAACATCATAAACACTAATTTTTTGTTCTTGTAATAAAACAAGTAAATGATAAATTAAATCTGCTGCTTCCCAAGTAACTTCCTTAGAATCGCGATTTTTAGCCCCAATCACAACTTCTGTTGCCTCTTCGCCGACCTTTTTACAGATTTTATCGATTCCTTCATTAAATAAATATGTAGTGTATGCACCTTCAGGCATTTCCGTTTCGCGCTCGCGAATTACCTCTGCTAAATAAGGGATGATCCCTACAGTACCAACCTGTGCATTTTCAACTATTTTTTCAGTAAAGCATGAAGTTGTACCATTGTGACAAGCTGGACCAGCTGGTAACACTTCCACTACAAGAGCATCTTGA
>DATMFE010000004.1:0-1536 GCA_035556295.1 Ureibacillus sp. | reverse complement strand
ACTCACATACTATTTTCAATATTTATATATTGGAAAAATAATTTATATATACTAAAATTAACCAAAACATATCAAGACCTAATTCCATGATAACAAGTCCCTATTAGTGTATATTAAGCAGTTTGATCTAACCTATTATTAAAATAAGGAAATTTAATATTGTAATATAACTATATATATGTAAACATTAAACATGTATTTTAAATACATAATAAATGCATGTTTAATGTTTACAGGAGGAAATGCACTAAAATGAAAAAATTTTTCAAGATTGGCTGTTTAGGATTTATTATTCTTATTGCACTTATTGTAGTAATTGCTGTCGTAGCATCAGGTGGAGATGATAGTGGTTCTGGATCTAATTCTAACTCTTCAAAATCAGAAGAACAAAAAGCTCATAAAGTGGGAGACACTTTTACAGTAGATGATAAAGCGGAAGTTTCTGTAACAAAAGTAGAGGAAAGAGAACAAGTTGGAAACCAATATGCAAATAAGAAAGCTTCTGAAGGCGGTACACTTGTTGCTGTGCAATGGACAGTTAAAAACGTATCTGACAAACCTTTAAATGCTTTCTCAATTCCATCAATTAATTTAGTTGACGAAAAAGGTACAAAATATGAGGCAGATATTGATGCAACATCAAATTATGCAATCGAAACAGATATTGATAACTCTAAAATTGCAAGTGACTTGAACCCTAACATTAAAGTAACAGACATTAAAGTGTTTGAGATTTCAAAAGACAGCTATGCAAAAGGTAAATGGTATTTAGAAATCGACGGAAGTAAAGTTCAAATTAAATAATACTTTTCCATACAGTAAAAGCTCACTAAACGTTCAACATTTAGTGAGCTTTATTATGTTACCTATATCCTTGAGAGAGTATATTAGGAAACGGTCTTTTTTTCTATAGAGAATGTTGAGTGTTAACGGAATATTATATACTTGTTTCAAACAAATTCAATTTACGCGCCAAAATTATAAATAGAGTCCTTTAATGTAAATAGATGCGATATTCTTGGCAATTTGTTCTACAGGATGCTCATATTCATTACGAACAATTTCCCAAAGGTACATTTCATTAGTGAAAAACCACCCTCTTGCTACTAACTTGTTATGTACATCTTTACGTGCTAATCCATTGCGCTGCGCATAGGCAATGTCTTGGGAAATTCGTTGAATAAACTTTTCTCGAATGTTCTTCCATTTCTCTGAAACGAGAGGAGAAATACCAATAGCCTGCTCAAACACTTGCAGCATTTTTTGTTCATCTTCAGCCATTTTTAAAAACTCGTTCGTTTGTTTATGAATCATTTCTTCTGCTTCATTTACAGATGCGGGTAAAAATGCAGCCTCGGCAATTTCATAAAATTTCTCCATAACATTCTCCATTAATACAACTAAAAAGTCTTCTTTTCCTTCGAAATGAACGTATGCAGTACCATACCCAACCCTTGCCTTTTTTATTATTTGAGTGATAGTTGCTTTGTGAAAACCTTCTTGTATAAATACTTCTCTTGCAGCTTCTAATAATTT
>DATMFE010000003.1:0-2554 GCA_035556295.1 Ureibacillus sp. | reverse complement strand
TGGTAAAATGCTGAAATTAAAATTCCTACTACTGCAGCATTTATACCCATAAACGCCCCTTTAATTTTAGGATTACGACGTAAAGTATCCCAAAATGGTAACGTACCAAGGATTAGAAGGAAGGCGGGTAAGAATATAGCGATAGTTGCAACTAAGCCGCCTTGCCAACCATACATAATAGCACCTAAATAGGCGGCAAATGTAAATAAGGGGCCAGGTACTGCTTGGGTTACACCATAACCAGCTAAGAAAGCTTCTTCGCTAATCCATCCAGTGGGAACAAATTCTCGTTCTAGTAAAGGGAGAACGACGTGGCCGCCACCAAACACTAAGGAACCAGATCGATAGAAACTATCAAACATGGCTACCCAGTGAGATGCAGTTATCTCCTTTAAAATAGGCAATAGAATCAATAATCCAAAGAATAATGTTAAACATACGATTCCCACTTTTTGTGTAATGGGAAACTGGATACTTTCTTCGTCACTTTCAGTATGTTGTTTATATAGAAGATAACCAAGAAGGGCAGAAGTGCAAATAACAACTACTTGAGTAAGAATGGATTGCCATAAAAGTGTTCCTACTAATGCGAATAATGCAATGGTTTTTCTCTTTAAATCAGGAGTTAAATTTTTTGCCATCCCTAAAATAGCATGTGCAACTACGGCTACCGCTACTATTTTCAATCCGTGTATCCAACTAGCTTCTTCTGTATTTAGCCCTTGAAGGAGTATAGCAAATAGTATGAGAGCAATTACGGAAGGAAGTGTAAATCCGATAAAAGCTACGATTCCACCTAGAATTCCTGCACGCATAACTCCTATCCCAATCCCCACTTGGCTACTAGCTGGACCGGGTAAGAATTGAGAGAGTGCTACTAAGTCCGCATAACTTTTTTCATCCATCCATTTTTTTCTTCGAATATATACCTCGTGAAAATATCCTAAATGAGCAATAGGACCGCCAAACGATGTTAATCCAAGTTTAGTCGAAACGAAGAGTATTTCTAGTAATGATTTAAATCTACTGTTCATATCGAGGTTCTCCATTCTTTTAATCTTGCAACAGTAAAATCAAATTTTCATAAAATGTAACATAGTGCATGGTTCATTTTCAATTTGATTAATAGAAAATTTACATAGTTTTAATATAAAAAAAGCTTGTAGACAACCCCTGATATGGGGGTGTCTACAAGCTTTTATGAAGCTGTGTAAGATATTAATCAAACTGTAACTTATAATCTTCTGCTTTAATCATTTTTAATTTTTTAGAGAATAGGTAGATTAGAACAAGGTTCAATCCAATCGGAATAATGAAGAATGTACTTAGCATGATGGTGATATTTTTAGTAGTCCACCCACCGTCAGCTAAATTTATATAATTGAGCGGTCCGACTAATCCTGATAACCCGAAGCCAGCACTATAAGGTGTTCCTTGAATATTTAATACACCGGCCAGAGCTCCAAGAACTGCTGCTGTGATTAACATTGGAAAAGCGATTTTTGGCTTCATGAAAAAGTTTCGCATTTGAATTTTAGGAGAACCTAACACATGCGCTAATGCTGTTCCGAGTGAGTTTGCTTTATAGCTAGCAATGGCTAGACCAACACCCGCAGCTACAATACCTAAATTCGCTGCACCGGATCCGATACCAGAAAGCATAATAACCGTTGCAACTCCTACTGTTGAAATAGGTGACAATATAATGAGACAGAAAATAACAGAAATAAGTGCTCCCATTAAAACAGGTTGTAATGATGTCAAATTGGCAACAGCAACACCTAGTAAACCAGTAGAATGTTTGACAAATGGTAGAATAGAATAACCAATCATACCTGGGATTAAAATACTTAACGTCGGCATTAAAAGAATGGAGTACTCTTTTAATCGATTGCCAAGAAATTGAACAAATAACACCGTTAAAGCAGCTGTAATTCCGGTATTAATTACGATTCCAATTCCATTAAGCATAAAGGCCCCTTCTGCTGTTTTTTGCACAACACCGCTGCCAACCATCGCTGCAATTCCAATACTTGCTGTTTGAATGGAGGTTAACTTAAACGTAACCCCTACCATTACCCCAATCATAACTGGTAAGAAACTCATGACAATCACTGTAATGTCTAAAATAGGTTGTAAAGCAGGGAAATGTGGAATTAATAGTTTAAGAATTTCTCCTAATAAAGCATTTGGAATTAACGAAACAACGATTCCGATGCTCATTCCAGTTAACAACTTGCTGAAAAAATCTTTCATTTTACTAATCTCCCATCTATTTGCATCTCTTCGATAGATAATGGACACAATTATAGGGAATATTCTGATAATAGTCAATGGGATTTTTAGTGCGTTAACTCCTTGATAATCTCCCTGCTTTTTTTATTGAATTATAAATGATATTATATACATTGGTTTTACATACATAATTTAAGGAGATGAACAGAATGGCTAAAAAGGGATACATTGTAATGGAAAATGGAGAAAAGATTGATCTTGAATTTTATCCTAATGAAGCTCCTAACACAGTAGCTAACTTTGAAAAACTAGCTAATGA
>DATMFE010000002.1:0-2290 GCA_035556295.1 Ureibacillus sp. | reverse complement strand
TTAGGAACTCCGTATGGCAGTCCAATTGCACCTTTACGATTTCCAGATTGGAAGGATATATTTATTCGATTTCCACAGTGGTCAATCAATAAGCGCCCTTTAAGCACAAAAGCCATTCAAATGCTAAAAGCAAATTCCAATCATCCAAAGGGTGACGAACAGTGATGAAAAACATAAACAATAAAATTACATTGAGGCAATTTATTTTATTGATTCACGGGGTACAAATGGGAGTTGGCGTATTAACACTGCCACGTGAATTAGCTGAAAAAGCAGGAACAGATGGTTGGATGGCCATCATCATTTGTTGGTTTCTTGCGACAATGGCTAGTTTAATCATCATCCAAATTATGAAGAAATACCCGAATGGAACAATCCTTGATCTCTTAACCCATTATTTTGGAAAATGGATTGGAAGGGTAGCTACCATCATATTTGCATTGTATTTTGCTTTATTGGCCCATGTTGTTTTTATTAGAGAGGCTCTCTTTATCCAAGCATGGATTTTACCCCGTACCGAGGTATATATATTAATTTTGCTGTTATCGATTCCTAGCTATCAAATTGCTCGAAAAAACATCGTTATATTAGGCAGGTATTCTGAATTAGTTTTTTTCATGACATTGTGGACGTTTATCATTTATTTAATTCCTTTGAAATATGCGCAGTGGCTTCATCTACTTCCTGTTCTTAAGGAAGGATGGGTGCCAATTCTTACTACTGTAAAAACGGCTATTTTTTCTTTTATAGGTTTTGAAATAGTATTTTTCCTCTATCCTTTTTTACAAAAGAAGGAGAAAGCCTCTATCGGAGTTGTGATTGCTAATACACTTTCGTTGCTCGCGTTCTTGATGATAACCATAGGAGCCTTTGCCTTTTATAGTCCTGATGAAATTACCATATATAATGAACCTACAATTGAGATGTTAAAGGTACTTGAATTTAAATTTATCGAAAGACTGGAAATTGTATTTTTTTCCTTTTATTTATTTGTGATGTCTACAACGGTCCTGCCATTCATGTTTATGACAGTATTTTGTACAAGTCAGTTGGTTGGAAAACAAGATCATAGTAGACATTTAGCCTGGTTTTTACTAATTGAGCTTGCATTTGTTGTGTTGTTTCCTCCTAATGTCGATAGAAATACACTCCTTCGACAAGTAATCGAACAAGTTGGAATAATCCTTACGTTTGCTTTTCCTTTATGTTTATGGGGATATGTCTGGGTACACGGGCTTTTTAAAAGGAGGACAGTCAAATGAAACGCATGTGTCTTGCCATTCTTCTCGTTTTTCTTATTGCAATACTTTCAAGCTGTGGAAGACATATCCCACTAGAGGATTTAACAATTTCCTTGATACTTGGTGTTGATCTCGATGATGAAAATAATCTAATCATTTCTGAATCAAGCCCAGTTTTTAATAAAGATGTCAAGAAAAAGATTGAAACCTATCAATTAAAGGCAAAATCAATACGGGAATCTAGGAAATATTTTGATGCTTTGGCAACAGGAGAGGTCACTGCTGCGAAAATTCAAGTATTACTGTTAGGAAAACGAGTACTAGAACATGAAGATTGGTTTTCTATCCTAGATACGGTATATCGAAATCCCAATTTTTCTATAAATACAAGAGTCATTGTGGTTGATGGTCCCGTATCTGATGTTATTTTTTATGAACCAGCAGATAAACCACAATTAGCTTTGCATTTGAAGGAAGCCATTGATAAAAACAATGAGAGATCGAGGACTGTAAATAATACTCTTCAGGTGCTTCATAGACAAATATACGAGAAGGGATTAACTCCTTCGATTTCGGAAATAAAAAAAGAAAAAAATCTTGAATTCGTTGGAGTGTCATTGTTGAATGAGAATGGAAAGTATGTTGACACTCTCAATATCCAAGATTCGTCACTCCTGCTTATCTTAAAGGATGAACAGAAGCAAGAAGTAACCTTTACTATTCCGATGAAATCGTTAGATGATGAGGGAGGAATCTTTAATAAGAATGAGTTAAGTATAGATGTTGGTCAAGTTAGCACTAAAGTAAAGACCCAATACGACCAGGATAAGTTTCATTTCAACTATAAAATTCATATGACCGTAACTATTGTAGAACGATTATTTCCCGGAGATAGGGTAAAAGAAAAAGAACTAAAAAAAATGATTGAGAAAGAATTGAACTCTCGATTTGAGGTTCTTATTAAGAAGATTCAAGAAAATAAAATTGATCCAATCGGACTCGGACTTTATGCGAGAGCCTATCAATATGAACAATATAAAAAAGTTGAG
>DATMFE010000001.1:0-5103 GCA_035556295.1 Ureibacillus sp. | reverse complement strand
CTCAATACTTAAGTGACAGTGCTAGTCAGTGTATATTACTTTATTTTTTAGAAAAAGTAGAAGATGAGGAAATCAAACCTATCATTGAATATGCTGCAAAATTATCTAGTAGACATATACAAGAAATAGCTAACATACTGACTGAAGAGAAACATACGCTTCCCCAAGGGTTTAAGGTAGAAGATGATGTTAATTTAACGGCGCCCAGACTTTATTCAGATACATATGTATTACAATTCATTCATCAAATGTCCAAGATTGGCCTAACAAGCTATGCGGCTAGTTTATCTTCAACAGTAAGAAAAGATATTACAGATTATTACAAGTCATGCCTAGTAGATACCATGACCTTATTTGAAATGTCCAAGGATACATTATTAACAAAAGGGCTATATGTCAGATCTCCTTATTTCCCCAATTTAGATCATGTTGATCTTGTTGAGAAGCAAAGCTTTATATGGGACCTTTTTGGAGAAAAAAGACCTCTTACAGCAATAGAAGCAAGTAATCTTTATGCAAATACGCAAAGAAATGCGTTAGGTATTGCTACTCTAATGGGTTTTAGTCAAGTAGCCAAGTCAAAGGATGTTACACAATTCTTTATTAAGGGCATTGAAATTGCTAAAAAACATGTTCAATTGTTTAGTGAAAAATTAGCAGAGAGTGATATTCCTATCGCTGTATCATGGGCTGTAGAGGTAACAAATGTGACAAGTCACGTCTTCTCAGAAAAATTAATGATGTATTATGTTGCTACCTTAAATGCGTTAGGTATAGGTTACTATGGTACTGGTATAGCTCAAAGTCCTAGAATCGATTTAGGGGTCATGTATAACAAAATGTCCGTGCAAGTACAGATGTATTCAGAAGATGGAGCCAATATCATGATTAAAAACAAATGGCTAGAACAGCCTCCCTTAGCTTCTGATAGAAAAGAGCTTGCAAATAAGAATAATCAATCCTAACTTTGAACAAACTACTCAAGACGCCGTAAGGCTTCAGTCCTTTGGTTAAATAATGTAGCAGAAAAAACTACTCTATCACACACCAGAGTAGTTTTTTCTGTTTTTAGACTGTATATCATATACATTTGTAGTTAAACATAATACCTCTTTCCGGAACACACCACCAAAAAGAACCCTTGGGAGACAAGGGTTTCAAAACAGCCACTTTTTACAGAGTATACAGCTTTTTATACATCCTTGATATGACTACGTTCTGTGGAGAGTTGAAAGAAACGAGAATGTATAAAAAGCGTACTTTTTATACATATGCTCGTTCCTATAGGAATAGTCTTTTTGAATGATTACAGATGAGGAAATAACCCGTGAACACCTTCTGCAATCATTTGTATAGCCATCACTGCTAGTATTAATCCCATTAACCTTGAGATAACATTTAAACCATTCTGTCCGAGCTTTTTGATAATAGATGTAGAATAATAGAAAAGGATAAAAGTAACTCCTAATATAAGGGTGTAACTAATGAGTACACTCCCTAGATTTGCTATCGAATAAGAACTGTGAGACATGACTGTCGCAATTGTTCCGGGTCCAGCCATAATCGGCAGAGCAAGGGGGGTAATGGAAATATCATTTTGGGAAGCTGCAGCTTTTTGTTCATGCGAATGAGGACTTTGTGCATTAGAAGGTTTAGCATGAAGCAAGCTATAGGCAATTCCAAAGATTAAGATTCCTCCTGCTACACGAAAAGCATGTATGGTGATCCCAAAGGCGGAAAAGATAAAACTTCCTAAAAGTAAAAATAGGGTAAGAATAATAAAAGAGATAATGACAGCCTTCCTTGCACTATGACGTCTTTCTTGAATAGAATAATCATTCGTAAGAGTAATGAAAATAGGTATGTTTCCGAGTGGATTCATAACAGCAAAAAATGAGATAGTAAGTTTAAGAATTAAAGCTAACACTGTAAAAACTCCTTTCATCTTAATAGTACATACCCATTTAGCTTACTTCGTTAACCTATCCCTCTATATTTTCACTTTTTAATAGAAAAAAGGACCCTGTAAGGTCCTTCTAGTATTTGCTTAGTTGACTAATGCAGTATTTAATTTAAGTGAATACCTTAATTATGTAGATTAATTAGTCAATTATCAAAACAAGTTTACCATTTCCTATACCTTTTTCTAGTTGTTTAAAGCCCTGCGATACTTGCTGGAGTGGCAAAGTTGTACCAATAATGGGACGAAGTGCACCACTTGTTAGCATGCCAATTACCCCATGAATACTTTGTTCATATTCATCCTTTGGTGCATTCCAAAGAGCTGTTGCTAAAATATCACATTCTTTTTGCATGGCAAGGCGTGGGTTTATGTCTATTGAACCACGGTTTCCAACAATTATAATCTTACCGAATGGTGCAATCAGCTTTAAATCTGTTTCTAAATTCTTATTTGCTAAAAACTCAATAATTACATCAGGCCCATTGCCATCCATTAAGGCTAACACATCTTCAATCGTTGCTTCTGTCACATGATCAGTGACAAAATCTGCACCAGCTTGCTGAACCATTTTTTTACCCTCTGGCTTGCTTGCTGTTCCAATCACTTTTGCACCGTGAGATTTCGCCATTTGTACAACCTGTAATCCGACTCCACCACTGGCTCCATGAATAAGCACGGTTTGACCGGGCTTCAGGCAGGCACGTTGAAATAGCGCACGATAGGCCGTTAGTGCGGGTACCCCTAATGCTGCACCTTGTTCAAAAGATACATGGGATGGTAATGGATGAACCAACGTTGCATCACATACTACTTTTTGGGCAAAGGTTCCTGTATTTTTACTTCCCATTAAAGACGCAATAAATACACGATCACCGACATGAACATTTGTAACTTCTTCTCCAATCGACTCCACAACTCCTGCACCGTCTAATCCTGGAGTATAAGGCAACTGAGGTATACTAAACGCATATGTACCTGCTAATGTGTAAGTATCACTCGGATTGACACCTGCTGCATACAAACGAACACATACTTCTCCCTTTTCTGCTACTACATCCTTAACGTCCTTAAATACTAATTTCTCAGGTCCACCAAACTGTGTGACTTGAATTGATTTCATATTCCAAACCTCCTTGTTACTTAATTATATATTGAAAGGTTTGAAATTACAGTAATATCAAGGTTTGAATTACTAGTTTTCACAAATTTGGACATTTTGAAACAAAATCAAATACACCGTCCGTAAAAATATACCTTTACGGACTTTTCTTTTATATAAGTAATCTATCATGTTTATCGTTCGTTTTAGTTTGAAAACAACTTACGAACGTCTTCGTAAGTTGACACACTTTTATGAACGTTTTTGATTAAATAAAAGGAAGTTTGATATGAGAATAAATAAGTTAGATTGGGAGGCCGGGGAAGGAAAAGCGACTTCAATGCCTCAAGTAGTATTGGACGGGCCTAAAGAAATTGTTGAGAGAAGATGCATCTATGTTATTATATACTAATGCTCTAAGAGACCGTATAAAAAAATTATCAAATTAAATAAGAAGGTACCTAAGCAGTTAGGCGCTAAAATCTTGCAGTTCCTCTTATTAAGAAAGTTTATCCCTCCATTGCAACACCTTTTTATGAACAGCAATTTATAAAAGGAGCACAATAAATTTGTTACTTAATTAAACGTAGCGAAGTCTTATATAGCTGTTATATCAAATGATTCAAGGGAACACATGTTAATTATAAGAATGATTCATCACCTACTATAAGTAAGTATAAAAACGTTGAATTATATAGTTTGACTTAGAGTGCAAGCAACAAATATCTTACAAGGTGGTATATCTAGCAGCAATTATTATATTTCAGGTTACCACTTCCGACAGGAAGTTTTTCATTAAATGGCTTGTATTTACCTGTATTTTTACTCGCTATCAGCATTGTAGCAACATGGCAATTAGCATATGCACCATACGTAGCAGACTATTCACGCTATCTGCCTGCTAATACATCAACTGCACAAACCTTTTGGTATAGTTACCTGGGTACATTTGTAGGGACTGTATGGATGAATGATTTTAGGAGCAACTTTAACAATTGCTATTCCTAATTTCCTTGATAATTCTGGTGGGAATTTAGCTCACTTATTCGGAAGTTTTGCTATCTTTATGTATTTGATCATTATTTTTGGTCAACTAGCTATTAATGTTTTTAATTTATATGGTGCTTTTATGTCAACGATTACAACTATAGAGCCCTTTTGGAAGCTCAAAGTAACACAAAAAGTTAGAGTAAGGATGATGTTTTGTGTTACTTTGGCAGGTACTATCCTATGTTTATTAGGCCAAAGTAATTTTCTATCATTTTTCTTAAATTTTATCTTTTTCATTAGCTATTTCTTGATTCCTTGGACGTCTATCAATCTTGTGGACTACTACTTATTGCCCCGTGGTCAATATAATGTGAAAGATATCTTTGATGTAAATGGTCAATACGGAAAAATAAATGGAATCACTTGCATGGCATTTGCTGTATCAATTGTTGCAGAGATTCCTTTTGTTAACACATCATTCTACATTGGTCCTATAGCAAAGGCATTTGGTGGCGCAGATATTGCCTGGCTAATTGGAATAATAGTTCCTGCGATCTTATATTATTTTCCGATGAAACAAAAATTAAATAAAGAAGTTTGTGGTAACTGAACTCGAAAGAAAGGCCTGTATCTAAACAGATACAGGCCTTTCTTTACCCCATGAAAAGAGAATAAACATTCTTTTTTTATGTAACAAAAACGAGATGCAAACGATTATGCATCCCGTCATGTGAAGAAGGAAAAAATAGCTTTTAATGCAGCATATGATCTTTAAGGAACACCTCATTTAAGCATTGAACTAAAAAATATACAATGTGAACGAAATCGTTCTTGGTCTGGGACAAACACCTCATTTGTATAGTTATAAATGAACGTTATTGTCTACCCATTATATATATTCTTACTACGCTCATGACTACCATCCCCTTATGAATCAAACATACATCGATTTACAATAAGGTTTTCTGAAATATGCCTGCTGTAGACACCTCATCCCAAATGTAAGAAGCTTTGTAATGATTAGTTGTAATCAATAACTTGTTTTCCTTCT